>NZ_JBHWCL010000011.1:0-114605 GCF_042735125.1 Kitasatospora sp. NPDC059599
AGATCTACCCGCCCATCGGCGTGGCCTGCGACTTCTGTGTATAAGCCCCCGCCCGCCTGGGCCCCGGCGCCGCGGCGGGCCCCGGGCGGGTGGGATCCCACCGGCCGGGGGCCGTCCGGCGTCGCGGCCTCAAGCTTCGCGACTCAAGCTTCGCAACTCGGGCTTCGCGACTCGGGCTTCGCGGCCTCAGGCTTCGTCGATCTCCCAGACCGTCTCCTGCCCGGCGGCGGCCGGGGCCAACAGGAAGTCCACCACGCGCTCCCGCACCTCCGACGCGAGCGGCGCGGGCGCCTCGCCCGCGGCGAGGCGCTCCCGGACGTACGCGAGCAGGCCCGGCTCGGGCGCCAGACCGTAGCGGTCCAGGTAGTAGGTGACGGTGTCGGTCCAGATCCACCGGCCGTCGCAGCGGTAGTTCATCGGCACACCGCCCGGGCGCTCCGGGTCGAGGACGTCCGCCATCAGGCTCGGGGTCATCAGCACGACGGCGGCCGAGGCCAGGTACGCCGCCAGTGCCTCCCGCTCGCCGTCGTCCCCGATCACCGGGTGGTCCTCGTGGAAGGCCGGCCCGGTCAGCGGGTCGACCAGGTCGAAGACGGGGGCGACGATGAACTCCGCGGTCACTTCAACAGCTCCTGGAAAATCTGGTCGGCCAGCCCGGTGCCGGGGTGGTCGCCGTCGAACGGAATGGCGCCCGGGATGGGCCGCTTGACGTCGAACTCGTCGTCCTTGACACCGAGGTAGTTCTCCGGCCGGGGCGCCGAGTCGCCGGTCGGCGGGAGGTAGGCCCCGAGCTTCTCGATGACCGGGACGAGCGTACCGTCCGTCGGCCGGTCGAAGCGGTACCAGCTCCCACCGGCGGAGATGCCGGGCCGGGCGCTCGTCGTCATGCCGACCTGCTTGGCCACGACCAGGTCCCCGCGCCGTCCGAAGTCCGGTACGCCGTGCTCGTCGACCTTGGGGACGAACCAGACCGCCCCGTCGCCCGCGTAGGCCGGCGCCACGATCCGAGGGTCGAGCGCCCACAGCTTGGACATCGTCGTCGCCACGAAGCTCGACTCGATCCCGGCGCCCAGGTTGCACGCCACGAACTGCAGCGGCTTCTCGCCGTCCCAGCCGCCCGACAGCAACGCCTGGTGCAGCCCTGCGGCCACCTCGTCGGGCGAGAGCAGGCGGTTCACGTGGACCGGGAACCCGCCGTCGGTGTGCATCGCCACGGTGAAGAAGCGGTCGTCGAGCGGGAAGTGCTGCATCGCCGCCATCTTCTGGTGGTGCAGCTCCAGGGTGGGGGCCGCGCCGAAGACGGCGACGGGCTGGCGCCGCAGGTCCCCGGGGGGATTGTGCCCGCCGGGTTGTTCGACCTGGTGTCCGGTCGGCGTCAGCGGCGTGGTCGGGGTGTTCGGCATGGCCGGCGTCAGGTGGCCGCCCGGGGTCCCCGGGGTGCGGGGGGTGCCGAGTGCCGACAGCGGTGTCCAGGCCTTCTCGACGTCGGACGGCGAGACGTGCAGGCCCTGCTTCTTGAGCGAGTTGACGAGCTTCAGCAGCCGGTGGCGGTCGAGCGGCACGACCTGCGCGGCGTCGTCGGCCTTGTTCAGGCGCCTCAGGTAGCCGTCCACCTCCGCCCTGGTCACGGGCTGCTCGGAGTTCAGACCGAGCGCCTCCCGCACCACGTCGGCCATCCGGCGAACGCCCCGGAGCCGTTCGACGTCCACGTGCCCCGTGCCGCCGTGGAGGTCCGCCGTGAGGGCGCCGATGTGCCAGGTCTTCTCGCCCAGGACCTCCTTGGCCCTCTCGCCGGGGAAGACGTTCGCCGCCGACCAGCCGCGGAGGCCTTCCGCGTTCGAGACGCCGATCTCCTTGCCCAGGGCCCAGAGGTCCTTGTGGTCCTTGACCCCCCGCATGCCGGAGATGTCGGCGAGGTGCTCCTGCAGGTCCTCCCTGGCCCGGCGCAGGGCGGCCGCCGAGGTCGGCGTGCCCGGCGTGCCGGGAGTACCCAGCATGGGGAACGAGGTGGAGGAGTTGGCCTCCTTCACGTTGATGAAGAGCTTGTTGTCCCGCCTGCGCCGCTCGATCACCGTGTAGGTGCTCCCCGGCTTGCCCAGAACCTCCTTCTCCTGCATCTCGACCGAGAAGGCGGAGATGTCCTTGGCCGCCCCGCCGCCGGTCAGCTCCATGGTGACCAGCAGCGGCTCGGTGCCCGGAATCCTCCGGCGGGTGTCCCGGAACTTGAGCGCGACGGACTCCTGGCGGCTGGCGCTGGCGAAGTCGCTGCTCCGGACGTGCGAGCCGCCGTACGACGGGGACAGCCCGGTGAAGCCCTTGAAGGAGATGGCGGCCGTGCCGCGGTAGACCTTGCCCTCGGCCGCCGGAAGCTCTTCCAACGCCGAGTCCAGCATCCGGATGTGCTCGCGCATCTCCGCCTTGAGCCCCGGCAGGACGTCCGTCCGGACGATCTCCATGATCTTCCGGCGGTTCGCCATCTCCACCGACTTGATGCCGGAGTGCACCCGGAGCAGGTCCTTGATGGCGGGGTGGAGGGACAGCGAGGTGGGCGTCGCACCAGAGCCCCAGAGCAGGTTCTTGATCTGGACCAGCATCGCCTTGTCGAGCGAATCGCCGAACCTCATCATCACGTTGATGAGCGGGAACGCCGGCCCGGTGTAGACCGCCAGGGCGTAGAAGTGGGCCGGGGTCAGCTTGCTCAGGACCTCCTGGGCGGTCATGTGGTTGGTCGCCAGCCAGGCGTTGAGGCCGTCGACGACGTCCGTGTCCGCGTGCGGGTCCATCACGCCCTCGGCGATCTGCTCGAAGAGCGACCTCCGCTCCTCGATCACGGTCCGGTGCGGGCCGGAGGGCTCGGAGAAGCCGCCGTTCTGCTCCTTGATCCTCGAGAGGTAGACCTGCTCGTGCGGCAGCATGTGGTCCGGGGACAGCTCCCGTCGCACCTGGTCGAGCGGGATGCCCGGAAGGTTGCGGTACATGGACTCGGCGGACTTCAGCGTGTCCTCGCCCAGCGGCCTGGTCGCGCCGGACATCTCGACGCCCTTGAGGATCTCGTAGACCGAGTGGTCGCCGGTGGGCAGCATCCAGCCGAACAGCGCCTTCACCATGTGGTCGGGGCTGACGCCGTCCACGTTCAGCAGCCTGAACGCCGTCATCAGCTTGGCCGAGGTGGCCGAGATGCCCGCCACCAGCCGCATGCCCAGGTCGCCGTTGGCCTCCTTGTACCAGGAGGAGTCCGGGCTGAGCGTGTGGACCGCCTCGCCGGTGCGCCAGCTGATCGGCTTGTCGGGACCGATCTCACCGGGGCCGACCTCCGGGTTGGGCCGGTGCTCCACCAGCTTGTACACCTCCTGGCCGCCGGGCCCCCGCTCCGTGACCACGTCGTGGACACCGGGCCGGCTCTTGAGCGCCTCCAGGTCGTACGAGCCGTCCGCCTTGCGCGGAACGTCCTCCCACAGCACCCGCTCCAGGCGAAGCCCGACGATGTCCCAGGCCAACGGGTTGACCTTCAGGAAGGCCAACTCCCGCTCGCTCAGCTTCGTCCCGGCGATGTCCAGGTCCAGCGCCGACGGCGCCTGCACCTCCCCGGTCGGCCGCGGCCGGCGGGCGGTCAGGCTCGCCAGGTAGCCCTTGCCGTCGGAGAACCAGCTCTCCGACTGGGCCAGCACGTTCCCGGTGCCGAACACGTCGTGCTCGAACATGGTGGCGTGCTTGGGGCTGACCCTGCTCAGGCTCTCGTGGAGGCCCTTGCGCACCGGGCCCTCCAGGAACGCGTGGTGCTCCTTGAGCGCCGCCACGTTCAGACCGAGCTCCTCCGCCCGCTCCCAGCTCTCTCCCTCGATGAGGGAGTTGAGCAACTTCTTGAGGTTCAGATCGGAGTCGTTGAAGTAAGCCCCGTTGAAGAACGCCGTCATCAGCTCACGGGTGTTGCCGGTCTTCAGGAGCCCGGCGATCTGCTCCGGGGTGAGGTCGGTGCCGACCTGCCCGGCGGACGTCGGATCGTCCTTGAGGAGGGTCTTGAACCGGTCCAGCGCCGACACCTCGGGGTTGGCCTTCTGGATCACGTACAGCAGCTTGGCCACCGTTCTGCGGGCGGCGTCCTCCGCCTCCTTCAGGTTGTGGCAGTAGGCGCCGAGCCGCTTCTCGAACTCGGCGGTCGCCGCCGCGTATTCGGGCGCGTCGTAGAGCGGGCGCTTCCCGAAGACGGTCGCGCCCGGCATCTCGTGCGCCACGGCCGACGGGGAGTCCGCCCAGTGCAGGCCCTCCGGCAGTCCTTCGTGGGACGCCGGGACGGACAGGTCCGCCGGCAGGTGCGCCCCGAGCTCCTCCACGTGCGGGACGGGCCCGTGCGGCGCCGGCTGCGGGTGCTCCGGGTTCTCCGGGTGCTCCACGTGCGGCGGGTTCTCCGGGTGCGGCGGGTGCTCGCCGCCGGTCTCCGGCAGTGACACCTTCAGCCACGTGCCGCCCGGGACCACGACCGGCAGGCCGTTGGCGTCGAAGCCGACCGTCTTGGCCACCACCAGGTGGCCCAGGCCCTCCGGCTCCACGGTGAAGGCGCCGGTGGGCTTCGGCACGAACCAGAGCTTGCCCTCGGGGACGTACGCCTCCAGCGGGCCGCTCACCTTGCCCCGCAGCGCGCGCAGCACGTCGGCCGCGTACGAGGACGCCTTGCCGGTGCCGAACTCGCAGGCGGGGAACTGCAGCGGCTTGCCCTCCGCCCAGATGCCCCGGGCACGCAACTCGACCAGGACGGCGGCCAGTTCCTCGGGGCCCACCCGTTCGCCGTGCCAGGTCGGCGAGCCGTCGGCGTGCTCCGAGTGGAAGGCGACCGAGAAGAAACGCGGGTCCTTGGGGAACCGGGCGACGGCGCCGCCGGTCTCCTGCCGCTGCCCGACCGGGCTGTCCGGATCCGCCAGCCAGCGCACGTCGGAGCCCGCGCGGGCATCGACCAGGGCGTCCACCATCTCGTGCACGCGCTCGGGCCGTTGCTCGGGCTGCTGCTGCGGCTCCGGCTCCGGACGGTGCTCCGGCTGCGGGTGCTGCGCCGGCGGCGCGCCCAGGTCCGGCCCGGTGCCGCCCCGGTGCACGGAGAGGTCGGACTCGACCGGGTCGATCGGCTTGGAGCGCGGGTCCCTCGGCACCGGCGACGCGGTGCCGGAGTCCGACGCGGCCGGGCTCGGGGTGAAGGGCGGACGGGGCGTGGGCGTCGCGGTGATGTCACTGCTGCCCGAGCCCGACCGCTTGAGCTGCGGACGTGCGGTGTCCGGAGCGTCGGGCAGGCTCTCGTCGGATCCGTCGACCCGGTAGTGGGTGACCTTCTTGCCCTCCTCCACCCAGAGCACCTTGCCCGGAGCCTGTCCGGTGGCGTGCTCGATCAGGGCCGGCAGCGAGGTGTTCCAGAGCAGGCCGTCGACCGCTACGGTCCGCGCCTTGGCCGAGGCCGCGAACGTCGAGGCGAGGTCCTTCTGCGAGGCGAAGCAGCGGGCGAGCAGGACGTCGACGTGCTGCTTGCGCT
Source organism: Kitasatospora sp. NPDC059599 (assembly GCF_042735125.1). Lineage (NCBI taxonomy): Bacteria > Bacillati > Actinomycetota > Actinomycetes > Kitasatosporales > Streptomycetaceae > Kitasatospora > Kitasatospora sp. NPDC059599. The sequence continues at coordinate 5,516 of NZ_JBHWCL010000011.1, forward strand.
CGGCGCCGCTACCCAGCGAGTTGACGTCGGCGTTGGAGAAGCTGGCGCGCCGGCGGACGGTCCGCCCCAGTGCCTCGCCCTCCATCCGGGCCGTCACCGAGAAGGTGCCCGGCGTGTGGGTACCCACCTCCATCAGGGCGGTGGAGCCCAGTCCGTGCCCCTGGTCGACGTACGGGCGGGCGCCGAGGTCCCACTTGATCTCGGAGCCCTTGAACACGCCGACGCTGCCGTACTCCTGGTGGAAGACGCGGCTGTTCGGCAGGACTTCCCGCCCGGGCTTCTCGATGACCCCGATGTGCGGCACGTCCATCGGGACGGCCTGGTCGAAGCTCCAGAACTTCCACTGGTCCGGGACGTTCCAGGTGGTCCGGCCGACGTGCTCGCCCGGCTGGTCACCGACCGGCCGCGAGTACAGCGGGTAGGACACCGTGGAGCGGTCCGGCAGCGGGATCTTCAGGGGCAGGACGGGCCCCTTGCTCCCGCCCAGGCTGTGGGTGACGAAGAAGCCGCTCTCCTTGAACTTCTCGGTGTCGAAGTCCGACGGAGAGGTCCGGTAGTCGCGCGGCGGCAGGTCGTGGTCGTGCCGGGCCGTCACGGCGAGCGTGGTGGCGCCGTTCGGGCCCCCCGACAGCGGCTCCGTGCGCACCGGATTGGCCTTGAAGTGCACGGTCCGGCCGGTCTCGGCGGCGATCCAGCGCGCCAGCTGCTCCATGTGCGGGCCCTCGGCGAGGTCGCCGTGCAGGCCGACCAGGCCGATCTCGCCGTTCGCCGGGAACTTGCTCTCCTTGAGAACGTGCCCGATCAGGCTCGCACCGTCGCGCCAGGGCAGGGTGACCGTCCCGCCGTCCTTCGTGGTGACGGTCAGGCCGCCGCGCCGGTCGTCGACGACCACCACCGCGACCTTCTTCGGGCTCCCGTCGGGGAGCTTCTCGCGCATGGCGGACGCCCACGGCAGGTCGGCGTCACCGTGCTTGGTCGGCAGGCCCGTCCGGCTCTGCTGGGTGTAGTCGAGGTACTCCCGGTTCCCGTCGAGGTTGCGGAAGCCGTCGATCGCCGCCGCGTCCAGGTCGGCGAAGACGAACCCGAGCTTGTCCCGGGTCATCTCCACCTCGACCGCGACCTCGCCGCTCAGGTAGGTCCTCCGCTGGCCACCGCCGTCGAGCCCGTCGCCCGTCCAGGAGCGCGCTTGCGGCTCCTGGACATGACCCTCCGCCACCAGCTTGCCGTCCTGGTAGCGGGCCACCCGCTCGTCCCCGAGTGCGATCCGGACCTCGATGTGCGTGCCGGTGCCGCCCAGTTCGGCGCTGAGGTCCTTGGCGAAGGTCCTGCGGTCCCGGTCGTCGACCGTGCCGTCCTCGCCGGTGATCACCACGGCGAGGGCCGGGGTGTGGGGCTTGTCGCCGTTCGCCGAGAGGATCCTGGCGGCCTCGGCGGGCGTCAGGGGTGCTCCGGTGTGGTCGACGAAGCCGCCCCCCTGCGCGGAGAGCACGAGCAGCTTCGAGTCGGCCAGCCCCGGGAGCTTCTCCAGGTTGTGGATGAGCCCGCGGTCGACGACCTTTCCGGGGACGAGCACCCCGGCCGTGGTGTACTGCGGCAGGTGCGCGTCGGTCCGCTTGCCGCCGGACAGGTCGGTCCGCACCCGGGCGTCCAGCTGGGCCGAGGCGTGGTCGACCAGCTTCTGCCGGACGTCGTCCGTCGGCGCCTGACCGGAGAAGTGGAGGGTGACCGTGTCGCCCTTGGTCACGCCGAGCTTGGTCAGGGCCTCGCTGAAGGCCTCCGGAGTCAGCTGCCGGACCTCGCCGTGCTCCGTGGTGAACACCGGACCGTGCGGGCCGGACTCCACGGTGACGATCCGCTCGCCCGGGACGTTCGGGGCCAGCAGCAGCGCGTCCTTGTAGGCGGTGGAGTCAACGCCCAGCTTGGGCCCGCGGATCACCGCGGTGTCGGGGCGCGTCGTCGGGATCACCGGCGCCGACTCGCCGGGCTTCGGCACCTCCGGCGGGGGTGTCACGCCCGGATCCGGTTCCGGGTAGAGCGGGCTGCTCGTGCTCGTGTCCCGCGCGTGGTGGACCGCCTGCTCCGTCTGCTCCGGGGTACGCCCCTTGAACAGGTCCTGCACCGAGGCGCCCGGGTACTTGGCCGCCTCCAGCTTGCGGCTCGCCTCCACCTCGGCGGCGTGCGCCTTGTCCGCGGCGAGGAACGCGTCCCGGAACTTCGCGTCGTCCCCGAGGACGTCCAGCAGTGCCTGGCGACGCTCGCCGATCCCGCTGAAGGGGTCGAAGAACAGCTCGCCGGAGTCGTGCCTCATCCCGGGCGGGACGACGCCGGCCCCGGCCTTGGCCATGCGCTTCACCTGGTCGAACATCAGCAGGTGGCGCAGGTCCTGGCGGATCGCCCCGATGACCGCCGGCGTCAGGGTGCCGTCGTTCAGTGCGGGGATCTCGGCCAGCTCCCGGGAGAGTTCCGTGATCGCCCGCAGGGTCTCGCCGAGCCCCTGGTCCGGCTTGCCCGCGTGGTGCCCGTCGAGGTACTCGGCGAGCGACCGCGGAGCGGGGACCTTACCCGCGGCCCCGGTCAGCACGGCGACCCGGGAGAGCTGACGAGGCGTCAACTCATCGTTCGCGACGAGCAGCCCCGCCAGGGCGTTCGGGTTGTGCGTGGCCTCGGCGGACAACACCAGACCCACCGCGTAGCTGCTGAGCGTACGGCTGCCGAGCAGGTCCTCCACCGCATGGTCGGCCGCGTAGTCCTGGAGGGCCTTCACCAGCTCGACCGCGCCCTGCGGACGGGCCTGGAGCGGCTCCTTCAGCGACGCGCCGATCTTGTCGACCAGTTCCTCGGCCGACGTCTTCTTCGGCGTCTCCCAGAGGTCGACGAGCTCGTTCACCGCCTTCTTCTGGCGGATCTCCAGCTGTTCGTCGGCCACCTGGGGGTGGACCGGGTCCGGCAGCTGTCCGGGCAGCGGCAGCTCCTGCAGGCCGGCCTGCAGCTTCTGGCCCTCCTTCAGGGCGTTCGTCACGTGGTCGGCCGCGTCGATCCAGTCGGCCACCTGGCGCATCCGGTGGTCGGACTGCGTGATCCACCGGCCCAGCCTGGCGTTGTACTGCCTCTTGGCCAACGCCGGATCGGGCAGGTCGACGCCCCCGTGGTCCGTCAGGAAGGCCTTCAGCTCGGTGACCCGCTGGTCCAGGCCCTTGCTCGCGGCGACGTCGACGTCCAGCAGCGCGTGACCGGTGCGCTTGTCCGTCTGCTGGAGGAACTGGTTCCAGGTGGCGACGTGCTGGGCCCACTCGGCCCGCAGGTCGGAAACCTTCCGAAGGTGCGCGGCGACCTCCGCCGGGCTCGTCAACTCCTGCTTGGGGTAGGGGTTCTCGTGGTCCTTCCAGGTACGGACGGCACCCGCCGGCAGCCCTCCTCCGGGCGCCGAGGAGTCGCCACCGGAGCGGTGGTGCCACTCGTCCCCGCCGAAGTGCTGGAGCGAGGCCCCCACCGCGTGCTGCAGGGCACTCGACAGCACCTCGCGGTCCGCGCGCACCACGTTCGCTTCGGTGAGCGAGAAGGCGGGGGTGACGTGCCCCTCCTTGCCGCCTCCGGCCGCGATGCTCAGGTCGACCGCGACCGAGCGGTCCACCAGGACCGAGGAGATCTTCGAACGGCTCAGGTCACCGCCGGTGAGACCGGTCGCGACACGCACGGCGGTGTCCTCGCTGCCGATGACCAGCAGCGAGTGCTCGTCCCCGGTGTACAGCTCCAGCGAGCCGCCGTCGTGCAGACCGAGCGGCAGGGCGTCCCCGGAGGACACCAGGTACAGCCGGACGAAGCCCTGGCCGCCGATCGACGTCTCCTCGACGTCACCGCGGTGGACCAGGTTGCCGTCGGCGTCCTTGGAGGAGGGCAGGAACGGTGCCAGGTAGGAGGCGCCGTCCTTCCACAGCTCCGGGTGCACCGACGGGCCGTCGCCGCTCTCCCAGACCGTGTCGAGGGACATGGCGGACCCCTCGGAGCCGGCGTCCGACTCGGAGTCCGACTCCCGCAGGGAGCTCAGACCGCCCGACGACTCGTCCAGGCTCATGACCCGGTCCGCCAGGAGCCGCTGCGAGGGCCGCAGGTTCGGTGACGCGTCGTGCGCCGTGTCGTGGGCGGGCTGGTCGGCGGAGAAGTGGAAGGGGTCCTGACCGCTGGTCGAGGGGCGCGGCCGACGCCATCGGTCGTCCATGGAGTGGCTGGGGCTGGGGCCGGAGTGCTTCAGCCGCCGGTACCGGCTCGACGAGCTGGGGCTGAGCGTCTGCGGCGGCCCGTCGCCGCCCGGCCGGCCCTTCGCACCGGCACCCTTGCCTCCGTCCTTGTCACCGGGGCCGCGCGGGGCCTCGGACGGCTCGGGGTGGATCTCGGGCGCGATCGGCCTCGGCTCGCCGCGCGGGGCGAGGGCGGCCTGCGACCACTGGTCGGTGGCCGCGGGGTGCTCGGGGTGCTCGGGGTGCTCGGGCCCCGGGTGCGTTCCGGGCTGGGGGGGCAGGTCGACGTGCGGCGTCGACTCCGACTCCAGGTGTGGCTCCGGCTTCGGCTCGGAGTGCGACGGCGCGTCGGCGGCCGGGTGGGGGGTCACCCCCGAGTGGTCGACCTCCAGGTGCACGTTCTCGTAGGGGAAGCCGTCGTTCCTGAAGCGCGTCAGGTGCACCCCGCCATCCGCGTCGGCGATCAACAGGTCGACCGGCGCCATGAACGTGTCCGCCACCCGGCGCGCCGCCGCGTGCGGATCCGTCAACAACCCGTCCTCCGCCCGCAACACGACCCGGAACGACCCCATGTCCTTCGACATCAGCTGCGGCATCAGGGCCTCCTCCACCCCCGCCGGATCCAGCCGAGCCCCGCCCGACAGCTCACGCACCTCGAACGGCGCCGGCTCCAGACCGTCCTGCGGCGACTCGTACCGCACCGACTCCCAGGAGAAGGCCCCCGTGGCGGAGCCGGTGGGGACCGGGGCGGTCGGCGGCTCGTCGACCACCCCGCGCATCAACCTGCGCTCGGCTTCGGTCAGCCCTTCGGCCTCGATGGTGGGCAGGTGGTCGCGAATGTCGGCCTCGGTGAGCGGCAGGCCCTCCTTGGTCGTCCGCTCGATCGCCTCGGCGGTGCCGCGCAGGTGCTCCCAGCTCACGCCCTGCTCGTCGGGCTCGTACAGGTGGTGGGCGTACATGGCCACGGCCGTCCCGGTCGGATGGCCGGGGAACATCGCGTGGGCAAGGTCCGACAGGTCCCGGGTCGTCCTGAGGTGTTCCACTCCGGACGCGTCGAAGGAGGGCACACCGCTGCCGTAGAGCGAACGCCCGAGCCGGACCAGGTCGAGCACCCGGTGGTGGTGGACCGCCGCGTCGCCCGGGCCGGTGCCGGCCCGCAGGCCGACGGCGTCGCCGACCTGGGTGATCAGGGTGTGGTCGGCGGGCCCGGCGGCCGTGTTGAACTGGTCACCGAGCCCGCCGGCGACGTACTGGTCGAACCGCTGCATGCCCTCGACCAGGTGGTCGGCGATCTCGTGCGTGCTGTAGCCGCCGAGGAAGAGCTCGAAGGAGTTGGTCAGCACGGAAGGCCTGAAGCCCTGCTCCAGCAGGAACTTCTGCATCAGCACGCTGACGTTCACGCGGCTGTTCGCGTCGGAGAACGGCTGGATGATCTGCAGGGCCCGGGTCACCTCGGCGATCGCGAGCAGCTTGGAACGGTCGTCCGTGGCAGCGGCGACCTCACCGTAGTAACGGTCCAGGACGGCCTGGACGTGGCCGGGCGCCTCACCGTGGACGTAGCTGATCGAGATCATGCCCTCGCCCTTCTGCCCGCGGGAGAACGCGACCAGTGGCAGCCCGACGCCCGTCGTGGAACCGGACTTGGCCGTGATGTCACCGAGCAGCCGGCGACCGTTGACGAGGTCGTCGGCGAGGTCGGCAGCCAGGGTGGTCCGTCCGGTACCGCGCATGGTGGTGTGCAGGCGGGCGCCCTTGGTCCCGGACCACTCCGTGGCGACGTTCCGGCCGGACCCCTCGACCAGGTGCCGGGTGGCCAGGTCGTGCAGTTTCTCGTACGCGTGGACGTCGATCCGCGACCAGTCGCGGCCGGACCCGGTGTGCCCGTCCAGCACCTCGCGGAACAGCTCGGTCATGCTCCGGCGGAAACCGGGGTACTTCGTCCGGTCCAGGTGGTTCGCGGCGTCGGACGGCGACCCGACGAGCGCGTCCTGGTGGACGTTGGCGTCGATGAACAACCGCCACCAGGACGACTCGGGGATGAGGTCCGAGAGCTTCGGGTGGCCCGGGGCCGACACCGGTACGGAGCCGGGCTCGGGCCGGAGGGAGTCGAACACGTCCTCGGCCGCCTTGACGACCGGGTCCGGCTTCACCTCCGGCTCGGTGCGCGGCGCGGAGTCGGGCGCCGCCTCCGGCTTCGCCGCGACTTCCGGCTTCACCTCGGGGGCCGCCTCCGGCTCAGGCTTGGGCGACGCCTCCGGCTTCGGTGCGGCTTCCGGCTTCGCCTCGGGAGGCGCTTCCGGCTCCGGCTTGGGCGCGGCCTCGGGCTTCGGGGCCTTCTCCGCCTCCGGCTTGGTTGTCGCCTCCGGCTTCGGGGCCGCGGCCGGGTCGGCGGGCGGCGTGGCATCCGGCGTGGCGGCAGGCTTCACCGGCGGGTGCTTGGGCATGGCGAGCCCGTCCGGGTTGTCCTCGCTGAACGTCAGGTAGTGGTCGCTCATCACCTTCGCGTCGACGGTCTCCCGCTCGGGGATGTCGACGGTGATCGGGATGACGCCCTTCTCCACCACCTCCTTGTCGCCCTTGAAGAAGACGACCTCGACCTCCGCGAAGCCCTCGTAGCGCGCCATCGGCGTGTTGAACTTCGCGTGCGAGACGACCTGGCCGGAGCTTCCGGCCGACACGCCCTCCCGGCTGCGGTGGGACCCGCCGACGCCGACCTGGAAGGTGCCCTCGGCCGCGACGACATCGGTCTTCACCCCGCCCTGCACCTGGCCGCCCCAGAGCGACCAGTCGAGCCGGGTCTTGGTGGAGGTGGTGGAGGTCGCGTTGGAGGGGCTGAGCTCGACCTTTCCGTCGGTCCGGTCGTACTCCAGCTGTAGGACCTTGAGGTTCACCTTCACGCCGCCGTCCGACACCAGCAGCCGCCGCCCGGGCGAGGGCGTGCTCAGCGACTCGCCGCGGGTGGCGGAGCCGAAGTGGCTGGCGAGCTGGGCGTGGTCGGTGGTGTTGCGGGCGAGGCTCTCCATCCGGTCCCAGGTGCGGGAGCCGAAGAACTCGGGCCCGCGCAGTCGCAGGATGTCCTGCACGCCACCGGCGTCGCCGAGCCAGCGCATGACGTCGATGTCGCGCAGGCCCTCGTTCCAGACCCGGGCCGGCGGCGCCTTGACCACCTTCTCCACGGCCGGCTCGGTCGGCGCCGGGGCGGGAGCCTGCCCGGTACGGTGCTCGGGCGCCTCGAACGGCGTGGGCTTCGGCCCCTTGGCGGGGCGTCCCTCCCCCGCCTCGACCGAGACCTCGAAGCCGACCTTCGCGGTGTCGATGCCGTGCACTGTGGTGCCGAGCTTCCGGACCTCGCGCCAGGCCTGCCCGGCGGCCGACTTGACATGCTCGAAGGCCGTCCCGGGCACCTGTGTGCCACCGTCCGGCACCAGCCGGTTCGGGTCCCCGAGGGAGATCAGCGGCCGCCGCTCCATCCGGAAGTACAGGATCGCCTCACCGGTGTAGGCGCTGCCGGCGAGCTTGGTCTTGGTCGCGGCACCCGCGGTGCTGCGCTGCGCCTGGACGTCGAGCTGGTCGTGGCCCCAGGAGTGGGTGACGGAGCCGCCGCCGGTGACGGCCGGGCCGACCGGCAGCGGGCTGCTGGTGCCCTGGACGGACACCGTGACGACGTTGCCGCGCCCGGCGCCGTAGCTGGTGACGCCGTCCGAGCCGGCCATGGACTTCTGCACCTGGGTGCCGGTGTTGAACTCGGTCTGCGCGGTCTCACCGGTGTGCTCCAGCCGGGACACTCCGGCCGTGATCCGGACGGTGCTGCGCCCGTGCTTCACCACGATCTCGTGGCCGGACATCATCGACTTCAGCTGCGGCTGCAGCTTGGTGACGTCGAGTTCGCCCCGGATCTTCTCCTTCATCCCGGCCCAGTCCGAGCCGAGCACCTTCGCTCCGCGCCGGTCCAGGCCGGAGACCGCGGAGTCGCCGACGGACGGGCGTTCCTCGGTGCCCGCCGGGTGCGGGCCGGTGCCGGTACCGGCGCCGCCGCCGCGCGGGCGCAGCGGGTAGACGTCGGTGACGACGTCGGAGGAGCCCAGACGGTGGGTCTTCTCGACCCGGGCGGGCGGGTCGAGCGGCTTCTTCAGCGGTGCGGTCTCGGTGGAGCCGTGCAGCGGGGCGTCGCGCAGCGGGACGGCGACGGTGGTGTCGACCGGTACGTGGACGTCCGGCGCGGTGACCTTCTGGCCGAGCTTCTTCGCCTCGATGTGGACGGTGAACTCGGCGGTGCCGCTGAAGAGTCCGGCCTGCTCGACGGTCTTGCCCTTGCTGACGGTGGCGCCGGTGCTGTCGATGGCGGAGCCGTGCACGAAGTCGTTGCGGCGGGAGACGTTGAGGCCGAGGTCGACGTGCGGCAGCTTGAAGCGGAAGGGCGCCGTGAAGACGTCCCGGACCCGCCGGTCCTTGCTGACGCCGGTCGTCACCCGGGTCTGGGTACCCAGCTCGAACTCGAACTTGTCGACCGTGTCGGTGTGCGTGAAGTCCTTGCGCAGGCCGGCCTTGACGGTGACGGTGGTGTCCCAGCCGTGGATCGTGACGTGCTCGGTGAGCTTGCCGCCGCGGGTGAGCTTGGACAGCTGCGGTTTGAGGGCGATCGGGTCGAAGCGGCTCTTGATCTTGCTCAGGACGTCGTCGGGGACGTGGCCGAACTCCTTCTGCAGGGTGGTCTCGATGCCGTTCAGGACGGCGGTGTCGCCGTTGCCGAAGCTGTGCACCACGTCGGAGGCGCTCAGCGCGCCGCGGTCGGTGATGCGGCGGGGCGGGTCGTGCGGCTCGGCGGGCCCCTGGTGGGTGACGGGGGTGCCGGTGCCCGGTCCGGTGAACAGCGCCCGGCCGTCGGCGCCGACGGTGTGGCGGCCGGTCTCCTTGGCGTCCAGGCTGACCTCGGCCCGGATCGGGACGGTGACGGTGTGGTCCTTGCCGTCCACGGTGATCCTGACCTCGACGCCGATGCCGGCGTCGTAGATCTCCTGCGGGCGGGCGTACTTGCCGTTGGCGTACACCTTCTGCGCGTTGCCGTCGCGCCAGCCGTCCCGGTTGCGGACCTGGCGGGAGTAGCCGCCGCCGACGTCCATACCGATCTTGTCGGGCAGCGGGACGGTGCCACCGGCCGCGCCCTGGCCGGACTTGGTGTCCGAGAGCAGCGTGCGACCGGCGCTGAACGACGAGGTCTCGTCGACCGGGTTGAGCTCCGCCTTGGCGTTGGGCCGCTTGTACTCCAACTCCGTGATGTGCGCGGTGGCGGAGACCTTGACGCCGTGCTTGAGCAGGGCAGCGGCGATCTGCTCGGGCAGTTCCAGCCGGGTGCCGCGGGTCATCGCGGTCAGGTGGGAGGCGACCATCGGGTGGCTGAACAGCTGCTGGACGTCGCGCTTGACGTCCTTCCAGGCGCCGCCGAGCACCTCCTCGCCCAACCGCTCGACACCCTCGTGCAGCGGCTCGACGGTGGGCAGGTCGCGGACCGTGGTGGTGTCGCCGAAGCCGCCGCCGGTGCCGTCGGGCTTGCGCCAGACGCCGTCGGGCGGGCTGGGGACGGTGCTGCCGGGCTCGAAGGTCCTGGGCTGGTGGGGCTCGGGGGTGTCGGCCGCGACGAAGAGGGTCGGGTCGCCCGCGCCGGTGTCCTGGACGCTGCGGGCCTCCGCCTGCTCGATCAGGGCCCGGAAGTCGACGGAGGTCGTCGCGGTGTCGCCGGACTTCCCGAGCGGCGTGTCCTTCGCGAACGTCAGGCTGAGCTCGGCCCGGCCGTCGTAGACCACGCCGGGGCCCTTGGTCTTGGTGGTGAGCAGCGTCTCCTGGCTGTTGCCGGAGATCTGCACGGTGTCCTTGATCAGCTGGAGCCCGCCGCCGCCGGAACCGGTCGACTTGTCGATCGCGCTGCCGGAAACCACACCGGGAAGCGGCAGTTGGACGCCGTCACCGGCGCCGCGCTGCTCGGTGCGCACGCGCTGGACACCGGTGCCGACGTTGAACTCGGTCTGCGGGGTGTTGCCGTGCTGCCACATGGCCTTGACAGAGGCGGCGATCTCCACCGAGCCGGTGACGTGGCCGGTCCTGTCGACCACCTCGATCCGGGTGGGCTCGCCGGACATCATGCTCTTGAGGTCCTGCTGGAGGCGGGTGGTGTCGAGTTCCGTGCTCAGCTTGTCGCGCAGCGACGGCCACAGGTCGCCGAGCACCTCCTCGGCGGTCTTCTCCACACCGTCGAGGATCTCCTGCATCGGGTGGTCGGCGTCCGGCCGACCGTGCCGGTGGGTGGAGACGTCGAGCACGATGTCGGAGCCGCCCAGTCGCCGGCCCTCGACCACGCGCTGCGGCGGGGCGAAGAGCTTGTCCTTGGCCGGCGGCACCGGGGCGCCGTAGACGTCCAGGGTGTCCCGGACGGGGATGCCGACGGTGACGCCGATCTCCAGCCGCCGCACCCGGTCGCCGGGCGCCTCGAACACCGGCTCGCCGTGGTGGGTGAGTTCGGTGAAGTCGAGGGCCAGATGGAGCTTCCCCGCGAACAGGGCGCCCGGCTCGACGGTCTTGCCGCGCGCGATGGACCGGCCGACCTCGACCGAGCTGCTGCCCTTCACCGAGTCGTGCTGGTAGCCGAAGGTCTCGGTGACCTCGGCCTTGCCCAGCTTGAACTTGGCCTGCGCGGAGGCGTTGAAGCGGTTCAGGGTGTCGTCCCGCAGGCCGACGGAGGCGTGCCGGTCGGAGCCGTTCTCGAACTCGACGCTGGGCGCGGTGTCCTGGTGCACCAGGCCGTCCACGTCCACCCGGACCGAGATCTTGCCGGACCAGCCGTCGGTCTCGAACGGCGCCTCCCAGACGTCGCCCCGGGAGAGGGCGGTCAGCCTGGGGCGCAGCGTGTCCGGGTCGAAGAAGTCCTTGGCGAGCGTACGGGCGGCGGGCAGGTCCTTCGGGAAGGCCGACTCGAAGAGCTTGACGATCTGCTGGTGGACGGCGGTGTCGCCGTGGTGCAGGCCGACGACGAGGTCGGAGGCGGACAGCCGTCGGTGGTTGGTGATCCGGGTCGGCGGCAGGCGCAGCTCGTCCGGGCCGAGCGGCTTCTTGGGGGTGAACGCGGGGTCGTGCGGGCCGTGGCCGTCGCCGGACTCCGTCGAGAACACGGACATGGCGAGCACGGACGCCGGCGGGGAGGGCGGCGCGGGGTGGGCGAGCGGGTCGTGGTCGGCCTCGGTGATGACGATGGTCGGGATGTCCGACCGGTGCGGCGCCGAGACCTCGGGCTTGGGCGTGGTGTCGGTCGCGGGCTTGGTTCCCGCCCCGGACTCGGCCTTCGGCGCGGTGTCCACCGAGGCCTCGGCCGTGGGCTTGGACACGGTGTCGGTCGCAGGCTGGGATCCCGGCTCGGTCACGGGCTTCGGCGTCAGGTCCGACTCCGTCTTGACCACGGGCTTCGGCGCGGGCTTCGCCTCGGGCTTCGGCGCGATGTCGCCCACCGACTCGGGCCCCGGCTTCGGCGTGTCCGCCGACGCGCCGGGCCGGTCGTGTCCGCTGACGGTGGGCACGCTGTGCGGGGCGGGCGGGAGCACCGGGCCGTCGTGCCCGGCCGGGTGCGTCGGCGGCGCGGTGCTCACCGACGGCGCCGTCACGGGCGGGCGGCTGGCGTCGTAGTGGTTGGAGCCGTTGTAGTAGACCGTCACCTGGTGGCCCTCCGGCGGGCCGTACCGCAGGTACTCGGTGTGGCCGCCGTGGCCGTCCGGGCCGAGGATGCGCAGGCGCAGGCCGAGGGCGTCGGCCAGCAGCGGCGGGAAGGTCTCGCCGTACCCCTGCCACCAGGAGCGTTCCCAGTTCCTGACGGCGTCCTGGAGGCCGGCGAACTCCCCGTGCGAGAGCGGCGCGTCCGAGATGGTCCGGTGCCAGACCTGGAGGTCGGCGAGCTCGGCGTCGGAGAGGTCGTGCAGCCCGATCTGCTCGGGGCGGCCGAGCAGGAACTCGAACTGCTCCTCGGGGCGGGTGGAGCCGTCGGCGAAGTTCCAGCCGACCTCGTGCTCGACGGTGCCCCGGTCCTCACCCCGGGCGACCCGCTCGTCGACGTACTGCCGGCGCAGGTCGTGCGGGTCGGTCGCGGGCTCCAGGCCGCGGTCGCGCAGGTACGTCTCGGCGGCGCGCTGCTCCTCCGGGCCCTTGAACTTCCACCTGACGCTCTGTTCGGCCTGCGCCCGGGCTGCGGCCGGATCGCCGCCGGAGCCGCCGAGTTCGTGGGCGAGCGCGGTGACGTAGCGCTCGCGGAGCAGCGGCGCGGGGACGACCTCGTGGGTGGCGACGCCGCCGACGCCGAGGTCCAGCAGTCCGTTGAGCAGTTCGGGACGGCTCTGCCCGGCGAGCTGCTTGCCGAGCTCCTGGGTGACGATCGTGCGGTAGCCGCGGGCGACCTCGGGCGGCAGCTTCTCCGGGCCCTGTGTGAGCAGGTGCTCGGTCACCGCGCGCTTCATCGCCCCGGGCGTCGACGGCAGCGGGGCGCGCGAGCCGGAGCCGGTGGCGCCGCGCTCGGTGAGCACCTGGTGCACGGCGTCGGGCCGGCTGGTGGCGACGGAGTTGAGCAGGCAGAGGCCGTCGCCGTCGACGCGGACCCGGTCGCCGGGCGGTGGGAAGGCCTCGACGACGGTCTCGGTGCTGTGCGGGGTGGCGGCCCCGGTGGCGCGGGGGGCCGGGTGCGAGGGACCGTCCGCGCCCGTGAAGGCTTCGGCCGGGGTCGGCCGGGCGGTGTGCTCGTCGGGGTGCAGGGCGGCCGCGTTGAAGCCGCCGTCGCCGTGGATGGGGCGGTTCTCCGGGTCGAGGGTGATCGCCCAGACGCGGGTGACGTCCTGCGGGAGCGGACGGCCGCCCGGGGCGTGCAGGCCCTGCTGGGCGTCGACCCAGACCAGGCCCTCGCCGGGGACGTTGACCAGGTTCCAGGCGTGGCCCTTGCCGTCCTCGGTCCAGGCGAAGACCAGCGCGGCCGAGCCGGGGCCGCCCTCGGTGACCCGGCGGGCGACCTCGATCAGCCCGGTGCTGCCGAGGCCGAGGTACTCGGCCGGCCGGCCGGTCCAGTGCTGGGCGTCGCCGACCGCGCCGAGGTGGCGCTCGTTCAGGGTGAGGGCGACCTGCGGGTCACCGTGGAAGGTGGCGTGGAAGGCCATCGCGGCCGCCACGCAGTTGACGTCGCCGAGCAGGCTTCCGTCGCCGTGCTCGGGGTTGACCAGGTCGACGAACTCCCGCGGGTGGGCGAATTTCTTCGGGCCGTCCGGTCCGGCCAGCGCCTGCTCCAGGGCGTGCCGGGCGGCCGGGCCGGGCGTGTCGTAGCCGCCGTCGGAGAACTCCCGCAGGAAGGAGTCCAGCGGGCGCAGCGGCCGGGGCGCGCCGTCCTCCTGGTCGAAGGGGCGGCGGCCGTCGGGGGTGTGGTCCAGGTCGGGCCGGGGGCGCTTGGCGGCCGGTTCCGGGCCCGTCGCCGGGGCGTCCGGGGCCGGGTCGCCGTGGTCGGTCGGGTGGTCGTTCTCGTACTCGTCCCGGCCGCGGCGGCGGGACGGCTGCTGCGGCTGGTCGGTGGAGCCGTGGTCGCGGTCGGGCCGCGTGCCGCGGGCGTCCGGGCCGGGCTGCGCGGCGGGGTCGCCCTGGTGCGGGGGCGGCGGGGTTCCGTGCTCGGGGCGCGGGGTGTCGGCACCGCCGAGGTAGCGGATCTGCCAGACCTTGCCGTCCTCGACGCCGATGGCCAGCCGGACGCCGTCCACGGTGCCCTCGTGCAGGATCAGCGCGCCGCTGGGGCGTTCGGGGTCGGGGTAGCTGCGGTCGGGGCGCTGGAGGATCCGGTGGGCGGCGTCCGTGAAGTCGTGGTCCGTCCAGTGCGGCAGCGCGCCCTCGGGGAAGTCGGCCTTGATCCACCAGGGCGCCGGCCACTCGTCGGTGGCGGCCGGCTCGCTGCCGTGCTCCGGCCGGGCGGGCTCGCCGCCGGGCTCGGGGCGCGGCGTGCGGGCGTCCGGGCCGGGCGCGGCGCCGTGCTCCGGGCGCGGCGCGGTGTGCCCGTCCGGGGTGTCGCCGGAGGTGCGGGGCGGGGTCGGCGGCTCGGGGTTCGGGCCGGCCGAGCCGGTGGCGCCGGCGTGTTCGGTCTTCTCGCTGCCCCCGGTGCCCCCGGTGCCCCCGGTGCCCCCGCCGACGGTCCGGCCCGGGCGGGCGGGGCCGACCGGTTCGTCGCCGAGGGTGGTGCCGCTCCAGCCGGTGTCGGTGCGGACGGGTGCGGGGCGCCCCGGGGCGGGCTTGCCCCCCTCGGTCTGCACCGGGCTCGGGCGGTCGGCCTTGCCGCCGACGGAGGTGTCGGGCCGTCCGGAGCCCGTCGCTGGGTCGTGCTTGCCGGAGGTCGTGCCGCCGCCCGACGTGGTCGGTACGGGCTTGGGCGTGGGGTCGGCGAACAGGCTCGCCAGATCCGCCTGGCCGAAGGCCTTGGCGAACAGCGCCGCGTACTCGACGTCCGGCGCCTCGCCCGTGCCGCGCGAGTAGCCGAGGACGTGACCCGTCGTCACTTCCTCGTGGTGCGGCCCGAGTCGGGGCACCGGGAAGGGCGCAGGGTGGCCGGCCAGGTTGCTGAGCAGCGACAGCGCGGTCATCGGGTGCAGGGGCCCGAAGTACGCGCCCTTGCCGGCCTCGACCTCCTTGAACTGGACGCTCTGGACGTACGAGGTCCACTTGTCGCCGATGCCGAACTTGTGGAACGCGGCGTGCAGTCCCTTGCCGAGCAGGCCCATGCCCATGCCGGCGCCGAAGGTGGCGGCGCTGGTGGTGAACGTGTGGCTGTCGTCGAAGATGAGGTTGTAGAAGCCCTCGGAGAGGTTGCCCTGCACGCCCTCCATCAGCTGGGAGCCGACCGCGAAGCCCAGCCGGTAGAGCTTGTTCCCCTCGCCCATGGTGGCGGCCAGCTTGGGCAGGTGTTCGGCGAGGGCGGTGACCCCGTGCTCGCCGAGTTCCGAGCCGCCGTGTTCCAGGACGGAGCGCAGCACGACCCCGAGCGACTCGTTGCCCGCGCCGTGCTTGGTCCAGCCGGCGACGAAGGCCTCGGCGTACTCCTGGCCGAGCTTCCTCGCCTCGGTCTTGCCCAGCTGGGTGCCGAGGTGCTTCTCGAAGGAGCCCGCCAGGTTCTCGGTGAAGCGCTCGGCGACGCTGCCGGCGCCCGCCTTGCCGAAGCCCTGCTTCAGCCACGGCTCGACCTCCTGCATCCGGCGGCCGAGGGACTGCGAGAAGGCCTTGGCCTCCTCGTCGGTCAGCAGCTTGCGGACACCGGCCCCGGCACCGCTCTTGCCGGCGCCCTCCAGTCCCGAACTCCCGGCCTTGCCGATGGACTTGGCGCCGGCCTTCTCCAGGTTGGTGAGCGCCGAGCCGCCGGCCTCCTTGGTGACGGTGTTCAGCAGGTGCTTGAGCGCCTCCTTGTCACCGTTCTTCATGACGTTGGCCAGTTCCTTGGAGAGGACCTTGCCGGCGTTCTTCCCGATCAGGTTGCCGATCAGCTTGCCGAGGCCCATGCCGAGCAGGTTGATCGGCCCGGCGAGCGCGCCGCCGATGACGCCGTTCAGCACGCTCTGCTTGAACGAGCCGTCGAGGTCGAACGACTTGCGGTCGCCGTGCGAGATCTGGATGCCCTGGATGATCGAGTCCATCAGCATGCCGGTCACGATGCCCGTGAAGGTGTGCATCAGGATCGACTTGAGCAGGAACTTCAGCAGCGTCCAGAGCGCCTGCCGGGTGAAGAAGTACGCCAGCGACAGGCCGGAGAAGCTCTCGCCGAAGGTGAACGGCGCCCAGATGGTCGCCATGGTGATCTCGAAGACCAGCTGGATGAGCTGGGCGATCGCCATCCACTTGGTGTACTCGACCGAGTTGGCGACGTCGCCCGCGCAGTCGGCGAGCGCCTGGGCGGTCTCCGCGGCCTGCTTGACCTGGTCCGTGCCGTCCTTCCCGCCGCCGAGGCCGATGTAGGCGTTCATCGCGTTGCTGAACGACTGGGCGGCCTCGCCCTCGAACTCCTGCCGGGCCTTGATCGCCACCGTCGCGATCAGCTCGTGGAGTTGCGGGATCTCCTTGGCCAGGACCTCGTACGCGTCCCGGACGTCCCGCAGTTCGCCTTCCTTGACCTGCGGCCAGGGCATGCCGGCGAGCGTGCCGAAGAGGCCGGAAAGGAACTCGCCGGGATCGAGGGACGGGTACGACACGGGTGGTTTCTCCTACATGCTGCTCATGATGTCCTGGGCGGTGTCCTCCGCGTAGTCGAGGTCGGCGACCAGGTTGATGCCGTTCTCGCCCGCTTGTCTCACCGTGTCCTTGATGTTGCTCATCAAGGTCTCCAGGTCCTTGGTGGCCTTGTCCACCTGCTCGTGGTACTGCTTGCCGATCTCGTCGTCGCCGCCGACCTTCTTGTTCAGGTCGTTGACCGTCTTGACGTCGGCGATCACCTTGTCGATCAGGTCCGACAGCTGGCCGAACTCGGCGAACCGCTTCTTGAGCTCCTGGGTCTTGCCGAAGACGTTGGGGTCGCTACTCACGGAACTCCTCCTGGCGGCCCGCCCGGCGGCGCTCCGCCTCGGCGTCGTCGTCGTGGCCCGGCCTCATCGAGCGCAGTGGCTCCAGCAGTTGGTCCAGGTTGCTGCCGCCGGTGAGCCCGAGCCGCAGCATGTCGCCGACGCCCTCGAACTGCTTCATCGCCCGGATGACCTGGTCGCCCATCTCGGCCCGGGCCTGGTTGAGCAGGTCGGTGAGCAGCGTGCCGAGTTGGGCGGGGGCCATCTCCTGGTAACCGGTGGTGTGGAAGGTGAGCCCGAGGACCTGCCCCTGCGGGCCGACCTTGACGGTCACCATGCGGTCCTTGGAGGTGACCGTGGCGGAGGAGCGGGCCAGCTCGGCCTGGACCTCCTCGGCCCTCTTCTGGTGCTCCCTCATGGCCTGCATGGCCTGTTCGATCTCCTCGCTCATCGAGCCGAAGAGGCCGTCGGGACCGAACGGGTCGGCGGTTGTGGGCATGGTCGTTCCTTCCGTCCGGCCGGAGCCGGGTGTCACGGGTCGTGCGTACGAGGGTGGCGGCGGGGGCGTGCCGGTCAGCGGCCGATGACGCCGCTGACCGCGGTGCTCTCGGTGCCCCAGACCTCCTCGTCCTCCGCCAGCCAGGTGGTGCGCTGACGGTCCTTGTCCTTCTGGTTGGGCGCACCGCCCGCGCCCGCGCCGGGCGGCATCATCGGCGGCATGCCGCCGCTGGTGGACATGCCCTTGCCGGTCAGCGCGTTCTTCTCGGCCTCGGCCGCCGCCCGTGCCTGGGCGGCCTTCTCGGCGGCGTCGGCGGTCTCGGCCGCCGCCCGGGCCTGGGCGGTGTTCGGGTCTCCGCCGTTGGCCAGCGCCTTGCTGCTCATGCCACTGCGGCCGCCGGGCATCAGCCCGCCGCCGGGGTAGCCGCCGAGGCCGAGGCCGTCGGAGCCGCCGGAGTCGCCGAACAGCGAGCCGCCGGGGTGGTAGGTGTACCCGCCGGAGCCGAACCCGCCGCCGCCGAGCAGGCCGTCGCCACCGCCGCTGTCGAAGCCGCTCTCGAAGGCGTGCCGCTGGTCGGCGAGCAGCTGGGAGACCTCGGAGATCGGCCGGCCGTCCGGGTCCAGCAGGGTGCCGTCGCCGTCGATCCGGGAGCCGGGCTCGACGACGATCGGGTTGCCGTTCTTGTCCAGCACCGGCTGGCCGTCCGGGCCGATCACCCGGCCCTGGTCGTCGACGTGCGAGCCCGGCGGCACCTTCATGTGCTCGCCCGGGCCGGTGCCGACGCTCGCCCCGTCGGGGACGGTGATCGGCTTGCCGTCGGGGCCGAGCACCGGCTTGCCGTCGGGGCCGATCACCTGGTGGGTGGTCGGGTCGATGTGGCTGCCCGGCGGCACGGTGACGGGGTTGCCGTTCGCGTCGAAGATCTGCTTGCCGTTCTTGTCCAGCACCGGGACGCCGGAGCCACCGCCACCGGGGAAGCCCGAACCGCCGCCGCCGGGGAGGCCCGAGCCACCGCCGCCGGGCAGACCGCCCGGCCCGGTGGTGAGGCTGGGGGTGTGGCCGGGGCCGCTGGTGAGGTTCTTGAAGTTGTCGTTCACCCCCTTGAGGTTGTCGCTGATCCCCTTGTTCATGTCGTTCAGCGATTTGTTCATGTTGTTGTTCATGTCGCTGAGGTTCTTGCTGATGTCGGAGAAGGGGTCGTCCTTGCTCCCGCCCAGCGGGTCGTCCTGTGGGGGACGGTACGGCGCCTTGGGCGCCTTCACGTGGATGCCGTCGTTCAGGCCCTGGATCGCGGGGACGTAGCCGGCGTCGAGGATCTTCACCGCGTCGCCGGCCGCCTTGTCGAGGATGTCGGCGACCCCCTTGAGCCACCGCTCCTTGGCGCGCTTCTCGGCCTGCTTCCAGAAGTCGTCGCCGTGCGGGTCGCCCCAGGCGGTGGTGACGGTGAAGCTCACGTCGAAGCCGGCCACCGCGGTGCCGTCGCTGTTGCCGGCGGGGGTCTCGGAGACGGTGACATTCGCCGTGGACATCCCCTCGACCAGGGCGTCCAGCATCGGGTTGACCGGCCAGGCGATCCGGTTGTTGCGGTAGGTCTCCTGACCGGTCCACATGGTGTGGATCGCCTGCTGGGTGGCGTCCCGGCCCGCCTTGAGGAGCGTGTCGACGTGCTTGTCCTGCAAGGCCTTGGCGAGCCCCTCGACCTTGTCGCCGAACTGGCTGAGCATGGTCTTGAACACGCCCGCCGCGGTGCCCTGCCAGTCCGCGCCCGGCGCCGCCACGTCACCGGCCCAGCCCCGGACCTGCGGCGCCCAGGTCTGCAGCAGCTGCTGGGCGCCGGTCAGCGTCGACACGGCGGTGTCGAAGCTCCAGGGGCTCATCGTGTCGTTCTCGTACGGCGAGTGGGCGAGCGGCATCAACACGTCGGAGCCCTGGCGGACCCATTTGCCCAGGTCGGTCGTCTCGTCCAGGAACTGCTTCCAGTTGAGGTTGCAGCCGATCACGTGGCTCCACGGGCGGCCGGTGCTGTCCGTGTAGTTGTACGACCACCACGCGTCGTAGCCCTCGTTGCCCCCGGTCTGCTTGAAGTACGGCAGGGTCTCGTCCTTGTGGTTGGCGATCCACTGGACCTTGTCGTCACCGGTGACGCTGCTGCGCTGGGTGAACTGCGTCCGGTCGGAGGACGCGAACACCAGCAGGACGGATTCCCAGGTGGTGGTGGCCATCGGTGTCACAGCTCCAGGGGGCTCGGGCGTGCGCGGGGCGGGCCGGAGGAGGGGTTCGGCCCGCCCCGCGGTCAGGGGTGACGGCGGGCGGCGCCGTCGGGCGGGAATCGGTGCGGAGCACCCGGTCGTGGACTAGCGGATGCCGCCGCCACCGAGGACGTCACTGACCAGGTAGATCATCTCCGCGGCCGCGAGGGCGTCGTCCCCACCGTGGTTGAGGGTGGTCTGGGCCGACTCCAGGTCGTCGATCATGGCCTGGACCTGGTCCTCCAGCGTCTTGAACTGGGCCTCCAGGGCGGCGCAGTACTTGGTGAAGGCGTCCTGCAGCGCCTTGGTGCTCGGCAGCACCGCGGGGCCGCCGCCGGGGAGGAGCTTCGCGTAGTCGCCGGAGAACTTCCCGCCGCCGATGCCGAGGACGAACTCCTTGAGCGCCACCCGGGTGGGGTGGGTCTTCAGGTCCTCCAGCATCTTGGCGAGCTTGGTGTGGGCGAAGTCGAGCAGGAAGTTCTCGGTGACCTTGAAGCTGTTGGCGTCGTCCTTCTCCTTCTGCTGCTGCTTCTCCCGGGCCTCCTTCTCCTTCTGCTTGCGCTTCTCCTCCTCCTGCTTCTTCCAGTCCTCTTCGGCCTTCTCGTCGTCGGTCACCGCGACTCACCCTGACCTAGTGGAGCTGGAACTTGGAGCCGGCGGTGCGGTCGGAGTCGCGGATCAGGCCGTGGACCTCGTCCAGGGCGGCGGCGGCCTTGGCGATGTCGTCGGTCATGGCGGTGTCCGCGGCCGACAGGATGTCGGCGTACCCCTTGCCCTGGGTGGCGTACTCACCGTGCAGCTCGTGGCCGAGGCCCTGGGTGAGGAACGTGCGGGTCTGCTCCATCATCTCGTGCATCTGGGCGCCCAGTTGGCGCAGCATCGCCGCGGCCTCGTCGATCTGCTGGTGGTGGAGTTCGATCCTGCCGTCTGACATCGTGGCTCTCCTTCGAGGGGCGGTGGTGGTCCCGGTCCTGACCCGACCGGTGGGTGGGCCGGCGGTGTCGCCCGCCGGCGTCAGCTCGGCGCGAGCGTCAGCTCAGGCCCTTGACGACGTCCTCGCCCGCGCCGAGGCCCGAGACGATGTGGACGGCGTTCTGGCCCTCCTGCTGGATCAGGCCCGAGCCGCTGGCGAGCAGCTCGTGGAACTGGGTGTACTTCTGGCGCACCTGGTCGTACTTGGCCTGCCAGTCCTGCATCTTCTCGACGAAGACGGTGCTGGCGGCGGCCTGGAAGTGCGCCTGGATCTCCTCGACGATGGCGTTGGTCTGGCGCTGGGTCTGCTGCATGTGCGAGTCCTGTGACTCCACGGTGGTCAGCACCTGCTGGACGACCACCGGGTCATTGAGCATGCTGTTGTCGGCCATGTGACATCCCTTCTCAGAGGCGGCGCCGGCCGGTCGCCGACGCCTCCGGGTGGGTGGGGGTCCGCGGCCCGGCACATTGAACGGAGCCGCGGTGCCCCGGGTTCAGCCCCCGCAGGGGTTTGTGGAGCCGGGCGGCTCGACCACGCCGCCACCGCCGAGGGCGGCCGGATCGAGGCTCGGCCCGGTGGGCAACAGGCCGAGCAGCCGGGTGGGGACGGCCGCCGGAGCGGTCTTGGTGTAGCCGAGTTGCTTGGCGACCGCGGGCGAGGGCAGCGGGTACTTCACCCCCGCGTCGGTGACGAGGTAGAGGGTCGAGCCGGCCCCCGAGGCGGTGACGGCCCGCGTCAGGGAGCCGCCGCCCGGCCGGACCGCGATCCGGTCGGCACCGTTGCACGCCGGGGTGACCCCGGGCTGGGCGGCCGGGGACTGCCCGGCCACGGCGGCGGCGTCCAGCAGGCCGACCGCGACCGCCCCCGGTCCGCCGGGCCGCAGTTCGACGCAGGGCACCTGCCCCTGCGTTACCTTCGCCAACTGCGGTGGAGTGGCTGGAAGTTCGGCGCCGGCCCAGGCGGCAGCGGCGACCGCGGGCGCGAGGTGCGCCGCGAGGTCCGCCGGGCCGACAAGGCCCGGGGTGACGGGCGCGCCGCCGTAGGCCTCCTGCTGGATCCGCGGATCGCCCTGGACGAGCCGGAACAGCGTCTCGCCGAGCGGGACGAGCCCGTCCTCGGCGAGCAGGTAGCGCTCGCCGCCGGGGCCGGTGAACAGCTGGCCGATCCGGGTGCCCTTGCCGGCCAGTGCGGGGCCTGCCGTCCCCCGCCCGTGCAGCTCGGGGGCCCGGACGTCCGGGCCGACCGGAAGGGTGTCCAGAAAGCCGGCCTTCACCGGGTACGGCGTGGCGCTGCCGTACCCGAGGGCACGCAGCCCGCCGTCACCGGAGTCCACCCGCAACCTCTCCCCCCGCCAGACGAGTTGGGGCGCACCGTCCGGCCCGGCCACCAGCACGGCCTGCTCGTCGGACAGCGGCCGGGCGCCTCGGCGCATGCCGATCGCCAGCGACAGCTGGGGCGTGGCCCGCGCACCGGGCGCCACCTGGCCGCTCTGACCGGCCTGGACCGCGCAGGCCGACCAGTCGGCCTGGCCGAGGTCCTGGTCGGCCGGCAGACCGTCGGGGGCGCCGACCAGGCCGACCACCGCCCCGCGCGGTACACCGTCCAGCGAGCCCGCGCTGACCGTCGTCGAGCGGAACTGGTCCCCGGCGAGCAGCCGGGCGCTGGCCTGGTTGAGCACCGGGCGCAGCTGCCCGCCGGCGTAGAGGTACCGGGCACCGCTCTCCTCGACCACCACCAGGGTGCCGGGCTTCTTCCAGCCGGTCGCGCCCCCCGGTTCGATGAGCCCGTAGACCCCGGCCCCGACACCGATCAGCAGACCGATGGCGAGCCCGACCATGGCACCCCGGGTGGTCCGGGCGACGGGCGTGTCGGGCGCGTCCGGCTCGGCGCGCAGCATCCCCGAGGAGACCCGGCTCATCACGAACAGGTGGGCCTGCACCTGGTCGCGTCTGGACTGCATGGGAGCTCTCCCGGGATCGGTGGGGCGGACGGGCGGGGGTGGGGTCTGCGGGCCGGCCCTAGCCGGCCATGCCCCGCATCAGGTGGTAGAAGCCGAGGGTCTGCAGGGCGAGCGGCAGCAGGGCGAAGGCCGCCAGGGAGTGCAGCAGGTCTGCGGCGCGCCCCCAGTAGGGCAGCAGTCGCCGGCCGGGCACCGTCCAGGCGACGACCAGCAGGACGGCGGCGACCCCGAGCAGCACGGCGACCAGGGTGAGCCGGTCCTGCCAGGCGCCCGCCAGGCCGTACCGGCCGGCCAGCAGCACCAGCCCGTACAGGCCCGGCAGCAGGACGGCGAGGCGTTGCCGGAGGCTGCCGATCTCGCGGGCGTGCAGCAGGAGGAGCGCGGCGAGGTCGGCGGCCGTCGCGGCCGGGCCCCAGCCGTCGGCGTCGGCCAGCAGGGTCAGGCAGGCGGCGCTGACCAGGCCGATGCCGATGAGGAAACCGGTCAGGTAGCCGTCCGCGACATCGCCGCGGGCGAGGACGACGGCGGCCGGGAACGGCTCGATGTCCTCCTGGAGTTCCTCCGCGTTCCGCGGCAGGGCGGGCACCCTGAGGCCGGCCAGCTTGAAGGCGAGACCCGGGGCGAACGCCCCGGAGAGCACCGCGGCACAGGCGAGGACCGCCGCCGAGTGCCCGGGCGGCAGGTCCTGCACGGCCAGCACGCCCGCGGCCAGGGCGACCAGGCCGACGAACAGGACGGAGAGGAAGAACGGCGCCGAGGCACCGACCACCGCGAGTGCGAGCACGGTGGCCCCGGCCGCGGCGGATCCGCCGGACAGCAGCCGGTCCGTGCCGCTCGGGCCGGGCATCAGGGTGGCGGCGGTGACGGCGTAGCCGATCGCGGCGGCGCCCAGCGCGGTGCCCGCCACGGCGTCGCCTACCGTGCGGGCGGCGCCGCCGGCCCCGACCAGGAGCAGGACGGCGATCACCGCGGCGGCCGCGCAGCGCAGGTCGGCGGGCCCGGGCAGGAGCAGCAACGCCAGACCGCCGGCCAGGGCGACCAGCGCGGCAGCGACCGCGAGGTGGTGGGTGAGCGCCGGGCGCCAGGAGTCGCCGCGCTCCAGCATGCCGCTGCGCACCCCGTCGACCACGTCGTCGAAGTGGACCGGGGGCAGTTCGGCGGTGCGCGGGCGCAGGAAGATCTCCTGGCCGTCGCGCAGTCCGAGCGCGTCCAGCGTCAGGTCCTCGTCGAGCGGCTCCTCGCCCACGCGCTGCAGGACCCAGCCGGAGTGCTCGGCACCGGCCTCCTCGACCTCGGTGCCCGCGTGAGCGAGCACGGCGGGCAGGAGGTCCGCCAGGACCACGTCGGACGGCACGGCCAGTTCGAACGCCGAGTCGGGCGCACGGAACCTCAGTCTGCACAGGCCGGCCACGGCTCCACCACTCATGCGTTCCCTCCTCCGGTCTGCGGGTCTTCGCCCGGCTGCACGGAATCACCGGGGGTCGCGGTTCACCGGAATCGGCAGCAGTTCGGTGAACCTCCGGGGACCGCGCTCCGTGCCCAGGGCGGAGACGTCCACGCGCGTGTGAGGAGAGGCCCGTTGAGTCAGGTCGTGGTAGAGCGTCCGCCGAGGCGCTCCGGGCCGGAGATGCCGGACGGCGACATCCAGCTGCAGGAGCCGCCGGGCCTGCCCGAGCCGCAGAGCGGGCTGTCCACCATGCTCACCATGGCGCCGATGGCGCTGAGTTCGCTCTCGATGGTGTTCATCTTCCTCAACCCGAACTCAGCGGGCGGTCCGCTGACCTACGTCGCGATCGGCATGATGGGCCTGTCCGCCGTCGGCATGCTGGTCACCCAGATGATCCGGGGCGAGAGCGACCGCAAGCGCCAGCTGCGCGGCGAGCGCCGGGACTACCTGCGCTACCTGTCGCAGATCCGCCGTCAGGTCCGGCGCCACACCGTCAAGCAGCAGCGCGCCCTGGCCTGGCGGCACCCGGAACCCGCCGCGCTGGCCTCGATGGTGCGCACCTCCCGGCTGTGGGAGCGCCGCGCGGCCCACCCCGACTTCGGCGACGTGCGGATCGCGGTCGGCGCGCAGCGGCTGGCCGTACGGCTGGCTCCGCTGGCCACCAAGCCGGTCGAGGACCTGGAGCCGCTGAGCGCGCACGCGCTGCGCCGGTTCATCCACGCGTACGGCACGCTGCCGGAGCAGCCGATCGCGGTGCACGTCCGCGGCTACGCGCACGTGGCGCTGCGGGTCGACGCGGGCGAGGGTGCCGGCGCCCCCGACGGTGGTGGGCCGGACGCCACGGAGGCTGCCCGCGCCCTGGCCCGCGCGATGGTGGCGCAGCTGGCCTTCTTCCACGCCCCCGACGAGCTGCGGATCGGCGTGGTGGCGGCACCCGAGCGCCGCGCCGACTGGGACTGGCTGAAGTGGCTGCCGCACGCCCTGCACCCGAACGAGACCGACGGGGCCGGCCCGGTCCGGCTGGTGGCGGGCTCGATGGTGGAGCTGGAGCAGCTGCTCGGCGCCGAGTTCACCGCCCGCGGCCCCTGGGAGCCGGACGCGCAGCCCGGACGCGAGGAGCCGTACACCCTGATCGTGGTCGACGGGGTGCGCCTGCCGTCCTCCGGCCGGGCCGCGCTCGCCGGCTACCGCAACGCCACCGTGCTGGACGTGGACGACGCGCTGGAGTGGAAGCACGCCAAGCACCGGCTGCGGCTGCGGATCACCGCGGACGGCGCGCTGGAGCTGGTCGGATCGAACCGCGACCGCCAGGACAGCGTCACCGCGCTCGGCCGCCCCGACGCGCTCACCGCCGCGGCCGCCCGGCGCTACGCCGTCGTCCTGGCACCGCACCGGCTCGGCGACACCACCGACGGCGCCGAGCCGCTGGCCACCGACTTCGACCTCACCTCCCTGCTGGGGATCAAGGACCTGCATCGGCACGACGTCCGCCGGGCCTGGGCCGACCGGCCCAAGGAGCAACGCCTGCGGGTGCCACTGGGCCTCGGCTCGGACGGCACCCCGGTGGACCTGGACATCAAGGAGTCCGCGCAGGGCGGCATGGGCCCGCACGGCCTGCTGATCGGCGCGACCGGCTCCGGCAAGTCCGAGCTGTTGCGCACCCTGGTGCTGGCGCTCGCCCTGACGCACACCTCGGAGACGCTCAACTTCGTGCTGGTCGACTTCAAGGGCGGCGCGACCTTCCTCGGCCTGGACCGCCTCCCGCACACCTCCGCTGTGATCACCAACCTGGCCGACGAGGCCGCCCTGGTGGACCGGATGCGCGACGCGCTGCACGGCGAGATGATGCGCCGCCAGGAGCTGCTGCGCTCGGCCGGCAACTA
This sequence comes from Kitasatospora sp. NPDC059599, assembly GCF_042735125.1. Lineage (NCBI taxonomy): Bacteria > Bacillati > Actinomycetota > Actinomycetes > Kitasatosporales > Streptomycetaceae > Kitasatospora > Kitasatospora sp. NPDC059599. The sequence continues at coordinate 31,298 of NZ_JBHWCL010000011.1, forward strand.
CACCTCACTGGTGGACTACGAGGCCGCCCGGGCCTCCGGCGTCAAGCTGGACCCTCTGCCCACGCTGTTCGTGGTGGTCGACGAGTTCTCCGAACTGCTCGCCGCGCACCGCGACTTCATGGAGCTGTTCATCATGATCGGCCGCCTCGGCCGCTCGCTCGGCGTCCATCTGCTGCTGGCCTCGCAGCGCCTCGACGAGGGCCGGATGCACGCCCTGGAGTCCCATCTGTCCTACCGGATCGGTCTGCGCACCTTCTCCGCCATGGAGAGTCGCGGCGTCCTCGGGGTGCCGGACGCCTTCCACCTGCCCTCGCAGCCCGGCAACGGCATCCTGCGCAGCGACATCGCCACCCTGAGCCGGTTCAAGGCCGCCTACGTCTCCGGGCCGTACCGCCAGCAGAAGCCCAGCCCGGCCCGGCAGGCGGCGGTAGCCGGGCAGGTCGTGCCGTTCGGCACCGAGTACGTGGCTCCCCGGCAGCAGCCGGTGGTGCCGGAGCCCGGCGTCGCCGAGGAGCCCGAGACGGAGGAGGCCGCCCGCACCCTGCTGGAGCTGGCCGCCGACCGGATGACCGACGCGGGCCCGCCCGCCTACCGGGTCTGGCTGCCACCGCTGGACGTGCCGCCGACACTGGACGAGCTGCTGCCGCCGCTCTCCCCCAGCCCCGAGCACGGACTGACCACGGACGGGTGGCCGCTGCGCGGCGGGCTCTCGGTGCCGGTCGGCGTCGTCGACCGGCCGTTCCAGCAGCTGCGCGACCTGCTCACCGCCGACCTGTCCGGAGCGGGCGGACACGTCGGTATCGCCGGCGGCCCGCAGAGCGGTAAGAGCAACCTGCTGCGCGCGCTGATCACCGGCCTGGCGCTCACCCACTCCCCGCGCGAGGTGCAGTTCTACTGCCTGGACTTCGGCGGTGGCGGCCTGTCCGCACTGCGCGACCTGCCGCACGTCGGCGGGGTGACCGGCCGGCACGACCCGGAGCGGGTCGGCCGCACCATCGCCGAGATCAACGGCATCATCGCCCGCCGGGAGAAGAGCTTCGCCCGGCTCGGCATCGACTCGGCCGCCGCCTTCCGACGGCGCCGGGCGGCCGGCGACCCCGAGCCGGCCGACGACCCGCACGGCGACGTCTTCCTGGTCGTGGACGGCTGGAACACCGTGCGCCAGGAGTTCGCCGAGCTGGTGCAGATCCTCGGCCTGGTCGCCGGACGCGGCCTCAACTACGGCGTGCACCTGGTCATCACCGCGACCCGCTGGGCCGAGGTGACCAGCGCGCTGCGCGACCAGCTCGGCACCAAGTTCGAGCTGCGACTGGGCGACAACGTGGACTCCATGATCAACATGCGGGCCGCCGCCACCGTCCCCAAGATCCCGGGCCGCGGACTCACCGAGGAGGAGCTGCACTTCCTCACCGCTCTGCCCCGGATGGACGGCGTCGGCGACACGAGCGACCTCGCCGACGCCGTCGCCGACCTGGTCGAGGCCGTGAACGACCACTGGAGCGGCCCGCGCGCCCCGCAGGTCCGGATGCTCCCGCTGATGCTGGAGGCCGCCGCGCTGCCCCCCGCCGAAGGCCGGCTGAAGGTGCCGCTCGGTCTGGAGGACCGCCAGATCGCCCCGCTGTGGCACGACTTCGAGGAGACGCCGCACCTCACCGTGATCGGCGACAGCGAGTCCGGCAAGACCAACCTGCTGCGCCTGCTGATCAACGGCGTCACCGCGGCCTACACCCCGGCCGAGGCCCGGATCATGCTGATCGACTTCCGGCGCGGCCTGTTCGACCACGTACCGGAGGAGTACCGACTCGGCCACGCCGTCGCGGTGGACGTCCTCAAGCAGGTCGTCCAGGGCGCGGCCCGGGCCATGGAGGGGCGGGTGCCCGGCGAGGACATCAGCCCCGCCCGGCTGAAGCTGCGGGACTGGTGGACCGGCGCGGAGCTGTTCATCGTGGTCGACGACTACGACCTGATCACCGCGCCGATCACCGGCCACCCGTTCGCCCCGCTGCTCGACCACCTCGCCCAGGGCACCGAACTCGGCCTGCACCTGATCGTGGCGCGCAGCGCCAACGGTGTCGGCCGCTCCATGGGCGACCCGCTGCTGCGCCGGCTCCAGGAGGTCAACACCCCGGCGGTTCTGCTGTCCTGCCCGCCGAGCGAGGGCGTGCTGTTCGGCAACGTCAAGCCGCGCGAACTGCCGCCCGGGCGGGCGCTGCACATCACCCGCCGGCGCACCGTCCAGCTGCAGACCGCGTGGGTTCCCGATCCGGAGGAGACGGAGGCGGCGGGCGCCTGAGGACGGTCCGGGATTGCCGGGCGCCCGGATGAACCGGGGGCCCGGCAATCCCGTGTTGCTGGGCGAGGTCCCTCCGCGCGGGCCTGATGACCGACCAGGGGAGGCAGACGCCAATGGCCGAGGTGGAGCCTCGCACGACCGCCGCCGGAACCGTCCGGGGCCCGCGATGAGCACGACCGGGAACGCGTCCGGCTCCGCACCGGGCGGCGACGCGCCGGCGCCACGGCGCTGGTTCGGCCGCCGCGGCCCCACGCCCGAGGCCGCACCCGCCCGCCGGCCCGGCCGCTCGATCCTGCGCGTGCTCGGGCCGCACTTCGTCATCGCGCCGCCCGAGGTGACCGACGGCGAGCTGTCGGCCGCCATGGGCGGCCTGCGGCCGGTACCGGACGCCCTGGTCGTGGTGGCGGCGGCGACGGACGCCGCACCGGTGCTGCGCGAGCAGATGGCGGAGCTCGGGATGATCGCCCGGGCCCGCGGCGCGTCCAGCCTGATCCTGGCGGCCTCCGGTCTGGCCGCCGTCGGCCCCGGCGGGCGCCGCCCCGCCGAGGTCGTCGCCGACAAGGCGGGGATCACGGTCGTCGCCCCGGACGGCATGGTCGCCATCCAGCCCGACGGCACGCTCAAGGTGACCGCCCCGAACGGCTCGACCGAGCCCGCCACCTGGTGGAGCTGCCCCCCGGGCGGCCGCGCCCGCCGCCTGCGCGAGACGGTCCCGGCCGCCGCCCCGGTCGACCCGGGCCCCGCCCTCCCCGGCGGCGGCGCACCGCACGTACCGCCCGTACCGCCCGTCGAACGGGCCGTCGCACCCGCCGGGCCCGGCGCGCTGCCCGTCTCGGTCTCGGTCCACCGACTGGCCACCGGCTTCTGGCTCAACCACGTCACGGCCCGGCCCGAGGGGTCGATGCCCTTCCTGCAGCAGCTCGCGACACCCCCGGGGACGACCCCGCTGCTGGTCGGCACGCCCGACCGGCCGGCGCTGGACCCGCAGGAGTTCACCGAGGCCGCGCTGTCCCTGCCGGTCGGCTCCGGCCAGCTCATGGTCAGCGCGCCGTGGGCCGACCCGGGCGCGCTCGCCCTGCTCTCCGGCAGCCTCGCCGAGCGGCTGGGGCGCCCGGTCCACGCCGCGGTCGGACTGCCGGTCGCGGGCAGCCGCGGCTACACCACCGCCGTGCTCGACCACCGGGGCGCCGCCTCCTGGGAGCCGTTCCTGCTCCGCCTCAGCTCGTCCGGTCCCCACCGGACCGTCAGCTCCGCCTGGCGCAAGGGCACCCCCTCCTGGGAGACGGTGGGCCCGGGGCTCTTCCGCGCCTTCCCGTTCTGGTGCCTGGAGGCCGTCCCGGCCGGTCTCTGGCTCCGCCCGGAGCCGCCGTACGCCTGGGCGCCGCGCTTCCTGCGCCCCGACCCGGCCCGCCCGCTGATCGTCGTCGGCGAGCAGGCCCGGCTGATCCCGCACCACGTCTGGGAGGAACTCGGGGCCCTGCTCGACGAGATGCCCGGCCCCGGCGCCCGGGGATTCGGGCTGCTGCTGCACGGCCTGGTCGACTCCGCGTCGGAGAGCAGCGCCCGGTTCTTCGCCCGGATGCACGGCCTGGTGTGGCTCAACCCGCCGGCCCGGCCCGCCACCGGGGATCCGGCCGGAGCGCTCGGGCCCGACGGGGCGGCGCACGCCTCCTACGCGCTGAACGGCTCCTGGGCGGGGGCCGTCCCGGCGCCGGTCACCGAGCGGTTCGCCCTTCCCGCCCCCGGTCCGCAGCCGACCGTCGGCGCGGCCGACCCGGCGTCCGGCACCGCGACCGGCGCGCCGGTCGGGTTCGTCACCGGGCCGGTCGCCCCGGCGGAGTCGCCGGTCTGCGTTGCGGGGGCGACGCCCGATTTCACCACCGCGGCCGCCGCGCCGGGCTCGCCCGCCGAACCGGCCGAACCGGCCGAACCGGCCGAACCGGCCGAACCGGCCGTCGGCGTGCCGACCGTGCCCGCGGGCTTCGCCACCAGCGCCGGTATGCCCGGAGCGGGCGGCACCCCGACGGCCGCGACCGGAGCAGTCGGGTCGACCGGACAGCCGGGGCAGCCCGGGGAGCCGGGCGCGACCCGTCGGCCCACCGCCTCCGGCGGAGCATCCGAACCCGCCGCCACGGTCGAGGAGTCCGCCGCCGGGGCACCCGGCGAGCCGACGACGGCCGCACTCGGCATCGATCAGCCCACCCGCCACACCGTCACCGGCGGAGCGCCCCGGCCGGACACCCGACCCGACGCGCCCGCCGGGGAGTTCGCCGGGGAGTTCGCCGCCGAAGCTCCGACGCGGGTCGGACCGGCCCAGGTCGGACCGACCCAGGTCGGACCGACCACGGCGACGGCCGGATCCGCCGCGCCCGGGCCATGGGCGACGGAGGCCGCGCCGCCACCGGAGCCCTCGCCCCACGCGACGTCCGCGCCCGGACCCGAACCCGAGCCGGTCTCCCTCGCCCTCGCCGCCCACTACTTCACCACCGCGGACGTCCCGCCCCTGCCCCCGGTCAGCGCCGCAGCGGACCGGGACGCCTTCCGGGCGATGCTCGGCGAGCACTACCACCGCTGCGCCGGGCGGGTGGAGCCCGCTGTCACCCGGCTGCCGGGCCTGCGGTCGACCGGCCAGGACGACTTCAAGGCCGACCTGGTGGCCGTGCTGCTGCACCACGAGGACTCCGGCGTCCCCGCCGACCGCGCCGCCCTCCTCGCCGAGGCCCGTGGCGGCACCGCCGGACCACTGCGCCCGTACCTCGCCTGCCTGGGTTCGGGCCTGCGTCGGCTGCCGAGCCACCACGGCGCGGTGCTGCTCGGGGCCGAGCTCGCGCCGGAGGCCCTGGAGGCCTTCCCGGTCGGCCTGGCGCTGGTCGAGCCGGGCCCGATCGCCGGCCTGGCCTCGCCCGCCGTGCAGCTCGGCACCCCGGTCGAGTTCGTCGTCTGGTCGACCACCGGCCGACGCACCGCCGCCTTCGGCGACGACGGGGAGGTGCCCCAGGTGGCCTTCCCGCCGGGGACCGGGTTCGTGGTGGTCGACGTCGTGCCCGGCGAGGGCGCGGCCCGGCCCGCCCGGGTGCTGCTGCGGGAGGCCGCCGGCCCGGCGGCGGGCCCGGACGCCGAACGCGACGACAGTGCCCGGAAGCGGCTGCACGCCTGGCTGGAACGCCGGGACAAGGTGGCGCCGGCCGACCGCCGTACGGTCGCCCGCCCGGAGCGCTTCCGCCTCACCCCGGGCGCGCTCCTGCCGGAGCCGCCCGCCGCCCCGGCCGCCCCACCCACTCCCGACCCGCCCGCCGAGTCCTGACCGGGGCACGCCACGCCCGAGCGGACCGGCGGCAGTTCACCGGTGTCCGGAGGCCTCCGGACACCGGCCGCCCCTACCGCCCACCGAATCCGGAGGACGCATGCCGCCCCAACACGCCCGGAAAGCCAGGCCCAAGGCCCTGCACATCGCCACGGCCGCGGTACTGATCACCGCCGTCACCGCCACGGCGGCCAACGCCCGTCCGCACCGCACCACCCAGCCTCCCAAGCCCGGGGCGAGCGCCACCAGCACCGCCGGGGACGGTCTCAACGACCCGCACCTGAAGGACATCGCCCAGCAGATCGTCTCCAGCGCGGAGAACTCCTCCCTCGACTGGAAGGCCCAGTTCGCCTACGTCGAGGACATCAAGGACGGCCGCGGCTACACGGCCGGCATCATCGGCTTCTGCTCGGGCACCGGCGACATGCTCGACCTCGTCGAGCACTACGAGAAACTCAAGCCCGGCAACGCGCTGAGCAAGTACCTCCCGGCGCTGCGCAAGCTGAACGGGTCCTCCTCGCACTCCGGGCTCGACCCGGACTTCGTCGGGGACTGGAAGAAGGCCGCCCAGGACCCGGTCTTCCAGCAGTCGCAGACGGACGAGCGGGACCGGGTCTACTTCAACCCCTCGGTGATGCAGGCCCAGACCGACGGGCTGCACGCCCTCGGCCAGTTCATCTACTACGACGCCATCGTCATGCACGGCCCCGGCAACGAGCCGGTCAGCTTCGGCGGCATCCGGGCCGCCGCCATGAAGAAGGCCAGGACCCCGGCCCAGGGCGGCGACGAGAAGGCCTACCTGGCGGCCTTCCTCGACGCCCGCCGGGCCGCGATGAAGACCGAGGCCGCCCACGAGGAGACCGACCGGGTGGACACCGAGCAGCTGGTGTTCCTGAAGGCCGGCAACCTCGACCTCAAGACCCCGCTGGCCTGGAAGGTCTACGGGGAGTCGTTCAAGATCGACAGCTGACGGGGCCCGCCCGACGCCGGCCACGACCGAGGGGCGGCTGCCCACACAGCCGCCCCTCTTCGCCAACTCCCCTGTCACCAACCAGTGGTGGCCCGCCGTACGGCCGGGGCCGAGGCCTCGCCCGGGGCCGTCCGACCGGCCGGCATCTCCCGCCGCTCCGCCGGCCGCCGGACGTCGAACCCGGGATCCGAGCTGGTCCGGACGAGCGGCGCCGAGGCCGGGTCGAACGCCTCGGCCGCCTCCCGCCGCGCGGCCGGGGCCTCGACGCCGAGTGCGTCGAAGCGCAGCACCAGGTTGCGCGGCAGGTCGGTGCCGGGCACGCCCGGCCAGTGGCAGTCCCGGGCACGGATCTCCCGGCTGCGCGCGCCTCGGGTGCCGACCACCGGGCCGGGCACCACCTGGACGTCCGGGCGCCAGCCGCCGCCCGGCCAGAGGTGTTCGAGCCTCAGCTCCCAGGTGTCGGCGTCGACCACGAGCGACTCCCCCACCCGGCCGGCCAGCACCAGGGTGCCGTACGGGGTGATCGCCACCGCCCGCTGGTCGAAGTCGGCATCCTTGCCGACCACCGTGATCCGCCAGGATCCGTCGACGAACATCTCGTTACCCTTCCGCTTACGCCCGGCAGCCAAAAAGGCCGTGGGGCGCCGGAGCCCGGTGTTCCCGGACCCCGACGCCCCGGTCACTGCGGTCAGTGCTCGGTCAGGCGCGACGCTTGGCCGCGACCTTGCGGGCGGCGAGGACCAGGCCCGCACCGGCGGCCAGCACGGCGCCACCGGCCAGGGCGAGCGGGGTGTTGCCCCCGCCACCGGTCTGGGCCAGGGCCGGGGCGGTGCTCGTCGCGCTGGGCGTGGCCGCCGGGGTGACCCCCGGAGTCGTCGGGGCCGGCGTGGTCGCCGAGGGCGTGGCGCTCGGCGAGGCCGGGACCGACGTGGTCGGCGTCGGGACCGGGGTCGCCGGGACGGAGGGGGTGGTGGTCGGGCTGCCCGTCGGCGTCGGGGTGGCCGACGGGCACAGCGGAGCGTCCGCGACCCTCTTGTCCACGTGAGTGTCCGCCAGGGTGTAGCGCCAGGTGTCGCCCTTTCCCGAGTAGCTGACGGTCAGCTTGACGGTGGCGTTCGCCTCGATCCGACCGTGGTACTCCTCGGAGCCGCCAACCAGGCTCAGGGTGTAGTCGCCGGCGGCCTTGTAGCGGTTGCCGAGGACGAGTTCGACGTGGCCGGCGTCCGCCCGACAGCCGACCTCCAACGAGGCGTCGCTGGGCTTCCATGCGAAGGCGGTCCCGGTGCCCGCCAGTGCGAGGCCGACGACCGCGCCCCCGGCGACCACGGCCGCCCGCCGTACGTGCTTCATCTGTGCTTCTCTCCTGTGGAGTTCTTCGAGCAGGGAACGCCTCGCGCGCTCCGGGGGGAGATGGGATGGAGCGCGCGAGGCGGCGAGCCCGGACCGCCGTCACCCGCCGTGGCGGCGGCGCGTGACGGCGGTGCAACGCGGCTCTCGCCCACCTGCACGGACAGCCTGCCCGATCCGGTTCACCTCACCGGGAATTCCATGAGATGCCACAAGGGCACAGGCATTGCCCCACGCCGCCTCAAGCGCGCTCAGTGGTGGTCGACCTCGTCGCGCCACGTCGGAGAGGAAACCCGACACGGTCGAGCGAAGGGGGCGTGGATGACCGATCTCAAGGTGTTCCGGCGGGGTGCCGATGGCCGGGATGTCGAGCTGCGGGGTTCGACGGTGGCGCGGGAGCGGGAGTTGCAGCGGCGGGTCGAGGGGGCGCTGGAGGCGATGCTGGGGGTGCGGTTCCTGGCGTCGGAGTACTCGACGGGGCCGTGGCACCAGGGGCGGATCGACACGCTGGGGCTGGACGAGGACGGCGTGCCGGTGGTCATCGAGTCGCCCAGCGGTGGCGGCGCGGATGGATCGAGGCCACCGCCACCCTGATCGTCTCCAAGCTGCTCATGACGGTGGTCTTCCTCGTCGGCGTCTCCGCGCTCGGCAAGACGGACGCCAAGGACGGCATGGCCGCCCTGTCCGACGCCATGGCCGGTGTCGTGATCATGGTCATGGTGCTGCTGTGCCCGTACGCCGTCTACAAGTTCGTCCACTGGGCGACGGACGGCAGCGGCCACGACGACACGCACCGCACCGGCATGGCCGGCATGGCGGTCGCGGCCGGAGCGGCGAAGACCGCCGGTTCCCTGGCCATGCAGATGAGCACCGGCGTCCCGGCGCCGCAGGGCCCGGCGCAGGTCCCGGGCATGGGAGGTGGCGGTGCCGCCTCCGGCATCGACCCGACCGGCCGGATCAGCACGGAGGGGATCGACACCGGCTCCGCGCAGCAGCCGACGAAGTTCCGCTTCGGCGAGGACCCGAGCGCGGGAGGCGACCGCGGACGCTTCTCTGAACTAAGAAGGAAGCCGTGCCAATTGGTGCGTGGCCGCTGAGGGGCGGGCTATGGTGACTGAAAGTAGTGAGTCACAGGTGTTAGGTGCAAGGGCCCCAGATTGACCGAGGGGGAGCCCACAGGGCTCTGTCCACGAGAATGGGCTCCGGCTCAACTTCCGTAGTGAAACCACGGTGAGTGACCGACATCTGTTTCAGTGTCCTGGGAATTGCCTGTCTCCCTAGCCGTCGACGAGGTTGAGGGATCGCCCGCGAGTGACCCCCACGCCGCCTGCCCCGCTGGGCTGGCTGTTCCGCGCCGGCCCGATGGGGAAGGTGCGGGGGCTCGTGGGCTAGTGGAGCCTGCACGGTGCGCGCTTATGCGCGGGTAGTCCGTGTTGCGGGGCTGTTGCCAGCTGTAGACGAATCAGTGGACCATGACAGGCATGGAGGCTGGGGCGGGGGAAGCGGCCAGGTGGATCATCGAGCAGGAAGATGAGCTTGTCTGTCAATGGTTGTACGGGGTGCTGGCGGACTGTGGGTCCGAGGCCCGAGAAATTCTCGATGCTCTCGGCCCACTGCGTGAGAACGGCACCGACTTTCTGGGGCAACCGAGGCCGGAGGCTCTGAACGCACTCCGGCACGTCTGCCGGTGGGCTCTCGACAGTCGCTTCCTCCCCTACATTGCCTCTGTTCCTTACACGTGCACGTTCCGGGGCTCGCCGCCCGGCCAAGCCTTCTTCGTCATGTCCTCCTTGGACCAGCAGCGCCTCCAGCAGGTGTTGGAGCCCACCGTCTCCCGTCGGGACTTCGAGATCGCACTGACGACGGCCCGCTTCCGAGCCGTGTGGCTAGCTCAGGCGTACTCCGAGCTGAGAATCGTGCGGCCGGTCCTCGACGCGCCTGTGGAACGGGATCCGCCGCGGCACGGACGCCTCAGGGACGGCATTGTCGGCCGTGCGTTTTGTGAGGAGATCGCCGAGCGGCTCATGGCGGGGCAGGCGCTCCGACGCGCCGCCGGAGAGCAGACCGTGCCCGCGATTCGGGCGTGGGTTACGGCGACGGCGGCAGTTCTAGATCGCGGTCTGACCAACGACGACATAGGTGAAGGTCTTCGACTAGTAACCCAGGGGCTCCGGTTCTGCGACTGGACCGTACCCCACCCGGTGGCACTGGCCGGCGCCTATCTGACGCTCGGCCTGGACTATCTCGAGAAGGTGGAGAAACAGATGCCGGACCACATCGAAGCATCGGGCCAGGGCTCGCAGCGGGCGCCGGTCATCATCAACGGCAACGTAGGCGCGTTCAACAGCAAGGTGACGAACAGCAGCTTCGCGGTGGCCGAGACGATCCGGGGTATCGAGATCACCGTCGGCGCCCTCGATCGCGACGGACAGAGCGACACTGCCACCGCTCTCCGGGACCTCATCCACGCCATCCAGCAGGACCCCGCACTCGCGGACCACCGAGCCCAGCTCCTCGACCACGTCGCCGATGTCGCTGAGGCGGCCGCCGAACCGGACCGTCCGCGCGCGCTCAGCCGAGCCCGCCTGGCCATGGCCGCCATCACCGGCGCAGCCGGAGCGTCCGCCCAGCTTGCCCAAGCCCTCACCACCTGGCAAGACACCCTCGGCCGCTTGTTCTGAGCGGCCCGAGCACGTTCCGGGCAGTGGGAGTCAGCCGCGATCGTGGACAGAGCGATCACGATTCTGGCCCCTCGATAACCCGTCCGTATGGGGGCTTGAAACTGGGCATTCCAAGATCGGTTGTCCGCCCGTTCTTGGAGACGGCCTGCATGGCCGCGAGCTTCTCTATCGCGGAGGACAGGCTGACTTCGAGACCGGCGACTTCGCCGGTCCAGCCTTCGCGTTGGGCCTCGGCGATGCGGGCATCGAGATTGGTGATGATCTCGGTGAGGCGAGGCATCTGGGCTGGATCCGGTCGCAGGAGCGGGCAGCGGATGCATGCTTCTCTGAACTAACGATCGCCGCTTGGCGGCCCCTGGGGTTAAACCGCTGGCAGCCGGGTGTTGACCCGGGCAAGGATGCAGCTATGCGTCACGCCAACACTGACCCTGAGCTGTCGGGCTTGGTCCGCCGATTCGTTACGCCCGGACGCCGGTACCTTCGGCTGGGTGGAAGCTCGCTGCGGTTGAGCGGGCCTGAGCGCGATCTGTTCATGAGGGAGTTGGTCCAGGCTGCCTCGGAGATCACTCCCGCTGAGCTCGGCATCCTTTTCGAAGGTGGGTGGCGAGAGTGTAAGACTGCCTCCTGGCTGGTTGTTGTAGCTGGCAGGACCGAGTTCCGAAGTCGTATCGGCGAACTTCTGCTGGCCAGCGGAGGGCCTTATGCCGGCGCGGCCTACTGCGTCACTCTTGCCACGTTCGGCGATAGTGCCGACGCAGATTTGCTGTGCAGATACCTTGATCACTACTTGCTGCGCCCTGACCTCGACTACGACCAAGGCCTTGCTCTTGGCGCGCTGCTTCACCTCGATGCCACACTCGGGACCGAGCACGCATCCCGCTACCTTGCCGTAGGTGGCTTGTGGCAGCAGTGGACCGACGCTCCGCCCCATAGGGACCGGGACCCGCAGCGTATTCGGCAGTTCGTGGACCAGCTGTGCTCCTTCGCCAGCGAGTGCGCTGAACTCTTCGCAGCACTGGAAACGAGCATTGATTGTTCGTCTTCTCTGAACTTCCTGTCGCCCACCAGTCCGCCCGGCGGCCCTGGCCGTCGACATGTCGGCGGGCTCTGACAGCATCACGGTCATGACCGACATTGATGACCTCGTGCAACGCGTCGCCAGCCGGGCCGCATCGGACAACGAGGACCTTCCCGCGCCTGTCGGCGATGCCCAGATTGCGGAGGCCGAGGGGCAACTGGGCTTCGCGCTGCATCCCCTGCTTGCGCGCCTGTATCGCGAGGTCGCTGACGGCGGCTTCGGCCCTGACTACCGACTGCTGCCGCTGCTTGGTCCGGACGCCAGCGTCGCTGGCGAATACCTGACGCGACGTGAAGCGTCCGTTGGCGTGGAGCACCCGGAGTGGCCCGAAGGCGTCGTACCGATCCTGACCTGGGGCTGTGCCATGTACGCAGGCGTTGATTGTCTCAGTGAGGACGGTCAGGTCCTGCTCTTCGAGCCGAACCCGTATAGCGGCGGATCGTGGGATCAGTGTTGGTTCCTCGACTCCGCCAGCCTCGCAGCGTGGCTGGAGACATGGCTCGCAGGGACGGGCTGGTTCGAGGAGGACGCCTTCGGCAGGGACGACCCGGTCGAGCCTCAGCCATGGGACCAGGCCGCAAACCGACTGTCCTCCGGCGCATAGCGAAACACCAACGCTTCGTCCCGTTGGCGCAGACGCCGTCAGGCCCCGGCCGGCGAGCCGGACGACCACGCGATCGGGCGGTCCCGCGGCGGGCTGACTACGAAGATCCACCTCGCCGCCGACGGCCGGTGCCGACCCCTGGCGTTCGTGCTCACCGCGGGCCAGGCGGGCGACGCGCCCGCCTTCACCGCGGTGATGGCCCGCCTGCGCGTTCCCCGGCCCCGTGGACGGCCGCGCACCAGGCCGGACGTGGTCCTGGCCGACAAGGCCTACTCCTCGCGCGCCATCCGCGACCACCTGCGCCGGCGCGGCATCCGCGCGGTGATCCCCGTTCCGTCGGACCAACGGGCGAACCGGCTGCGACGCGGAAGCCACGGAGGCAGGCCGCCCGCCTTCGACCGCGAGGCCTACAAACGGCGCAACACCGTTGAACGGTGCATCAACCGCCTCAAGCAGTGGCGAGGCATCGCCACCCGCTACGAGAAGACCGCCACCATTTACCTGGCCGGACTCCACATCGCAGGCATCTCCCTCTGGTCCGCCCGGTGATCCAAACGAATCTGCCTAGCTGTGTATCTGCCGGAGCTCGGTTACATCCGGGTCTGGGTCTTCTGCTTGAGGCGTTCGTAGGGGGGTCTGGCCACCGAGGGCGCCGTGTGGGCGGTGGAAGTCGTAGGAGTCCTCCCATTCTCGGAGTTTGTCGTTGAGGACGCCGGGTGTCGTCGATGACGGCACCGGCGAGCACGCGGTGGAACTCCTCGGCGTCGATGCGGTGTGAGCGTTCGACCTTGCCGTTGAGGTGTGGGACGCCGGCTTGATGTAGGTGTGGGCGATGCCCCTGTCGAGCGCGTGCCAGTGGAAGGCGGACTGGAACTCGGGGCGCCGTGGTCGACAGAAATGGGGGGCGAAAGGGCCATGGCCGGCCAAAAGACCCTGTGGACACCCTTGAACGGAATCATGATTACCTCTTCCGGCGGATGTGATGCGTGCTCATAGCCGGTGCACCAGACTCTCCCCTCGGTGCCCCCGGGCTGTCGGGGGCGGACGGGAGAACCATGCGACTGACCAAGCGCCTGGCCACGACCGGCGCGGCCCTGGGCCTGGCGACGGCCGGGCTGGTCGGACTCGGCAGCACGAGCGCGCACGCCGCCGACAACTGCCAGGAGCTCGACAGCTACTACGGGGCGCGGATCAACATGTGCATCTACCGCGTCAACTTGTGGGACGTCACGATGCACTACAACGTGATCCGGCGCGGATCCACCGACGAGCGTGTCTGGTTCACCGCGTACACGCCGGGCTGCGGGAGCGGCACCTACACCGACGTGTCGGGGAACGACTACAGCGAGCCGTCGAAGTACTTCGAGGTGGTGTGCGCGGGCCAGGTCGGCGGCATCACCGGCTGGATATCGGAGTCCGGCAGCAACAACTCGGTCGGCGGCGTGGGGGTGACCTGGTGAGCGCGGCGAGGCGTCTCAGCGCGAGCACGGCGGCCGTGGGCCTGGCCGCCGCCGGCCTGGTCGGTCTGACCGCCACTGCGGCTCACGCCGATGGCTGTACCGACTTCGGCACTCGCTACCACGCGGTGATCCGCGCCTGCGCGCACCAGGACGGCTACCCGGGCTGGGTGGGCATGAGCTACAGCGTGGTGACGGCTGGGAGCACCGATGAGCGCGTCTGGTTCAAGGTCGAGTCGAGCTGCGGCGAGAAGTACTTCTCCGGCAACGACGTGCAGGAGCCCAGCTGGAGCCTGGGCTACACCTGCGGCAGCCTCACCGGGGGCTACATCCGCTCCGTCGAGGTGTACACCACGGAGTCCGGCGTGCAGGACAGCAACAGCTACTTCCCGGTCTACCACTGACCGCTGATCGAGTGATCGAGGAGAGACGATGAAGAGCATGATCAAGCGGCTCGCCGGCACGGGCACGGCGCTCGGCTTGGCCGCGGCCGGTGTCGTGGGGCTCGGTGCGGGTGCGGCGCACGCGGACGGGCAGCGCTGCGCGGAGCTGGACACCCGGTCCGGTGCGCGGATCTCGATGTGCGCCTACGTGGTCAACGCGAACTACCTGAAGATGAGCTACAACGTGATCCAGCGCGGCAGGACGGACGAGCGCGCGTGGTTCCAGGTCACCTCGCAGTGCGGGCAGTATCCGGGTGCTGAGGGGTCGTCGTACGACTGGTTCTCCGACAACGACTACAACACCAGCTACGACACCTTCGAGAAGTGGTGCGACGTGCCGAACGGCGGCTTCAACGTCGCGGTCAAGGTCACCGAGTCGGGGAACGTCTCGGACTATCAGGGCGTCGTCTACCTGTACTGATCTGAGTAGCGAGCGGAGTGGGGCCCAGCGCCACCGCAACCCGGCCGCCCGGCGGGCCGACCTACGCCGGCCCGCCGAGCGGACCCGGGCGCCTGCGTCGAGGCCGGCGACCCCGGCCGGGCGCGGCCCCACGTGTTCTGACGCACCGCCCGGTCCCGCCCGCACAAAGGCCCCGCCCTGGCGGATGGGTGACCATCCCCGGGGCGGGGTCGACGCATGCTGCAGCAGCAGGATCAAACCGCGGAGCTTCATCCAGCTCCGCCCGGACGGGGCCCCCAGGCGCTGACCCGCCCAGGCCGGCACCTGGGGAATTACGCCGACACGACGCCTGGGCAATGCCACCGTCGTTCACAGGTCAGTGCCCGGCCTGGCCGGGACCGCGCGGCGGCTCGTAGCAGAGATGCGGCAGTCCCGGCCCAGCAGTGCGGCCGGGCGCCGGCCGGTGAAGTGCAGGAACTCACGGATGAAGTGGTTCTGGTCGTAGAAGGTGGCGCCGGCGGCCAGGGAAGGTCGACCATGTGGTCATGACCTCCTCGCCCCGCCCGCCGTACGCCGGTGGCCGACCGGATCCGACCGACGGGACCACTGGGCCCGGTGGAGAGTCCGCTTCCGCCCGCGGCTACCTGCTGGACAACGCGCGCGCCGAGGCGGGCGAGCGGTTCGTCTGGCTGGCCGAGCTGTTCGACGGTGTGACGCGCGGGCACTTCGACCGGCTGGGGGTCGGTGCCGGCTGGCGCTGCTGGGAAGTGGGGGCCGGTGGCCCCGGTATCCCTCGGGCGCTCGCGGCGGCCGTCGGTCCGACCGGGCACGTGCTGGCCACGGACATCGACCCGTCGTGGCTGAAGGCGGGCGACGGGTACGAGGTGCGACGGCACGACGTCGCCGCCGACCCGCCGCCGGAGCCGGGGACGTTCGATCTGGTGCACGCCCGGCTCGTGCTGGTCCATGTACCCGACCGGGCGAGGGCGCTGGCCACGATGGCGGCAGCGCTGCGGCCCGGCGGCCGGCTGCTGGTCGAGGACGCCGACACCGCTCTGCAACCGCTGGCGTGCCTGGACGACAGCGGCCCCGCGCAGCGGCGGGCCAACCGGCTGCGTGACGCGGTCCGGGAGCTGCTGGCGCGCCGCGGCGCGGACCTGCGCTACGGCCGGACCCTGCCGTGGGCCTTGCGTGAGGCCGGCTTGGTGGATGTCGCCGCGGCGGGCACCTTCCCGGTTGGCGGGCCGGCCTGCGACCGGTTGGAGGCGGCGACCATCCGGCACGTGCGCGGCGAGCTGCTCGCGGCGGGCCTGGCCGACGACGCCGAGATCGACGCGCACCTGGCCGCCGTCCACGCGGGCGAACTCGACCTGACACTCGCGCCGCTGATCTCGGCCTGGGGACGCCGTCCGGCCGAGCACCCTCCGGCACTCGGTTAGGGCGGGTCGGGGGCGTTGTCCGCCCCGCCCACGGCGCTGTTCGCCGAGGGAGGCCGGGCGGCTCGCGCAGGGTGGTGCGCGCCGCGCGCCGCGCGCCACCGGAGCAGGGGCTGGCCCGCACTCCCGTCCGGCGTCTCCCGACGACACAACGTCGACCGAGTCCTAGGCAGATTCGTTTGGATCACCGGGCGGACCAGAGGAAGATGCCTGCGATGTGGAGTCCGGCCAGGTAAATGGTGGCGGTCTTCTCGTAGCGGGTGGCGATGCCTCGCCACTGCTTGAGGCGGTTGATGCACCGTTCAACGGTGTTGCGCCGCTTGTAGGCCTCGCGGTCGAAGGCGGGCGGCCTGCCTCCGTGGCTTCCGCGTCGCAGCCGGTTCGCCCGTTGGTCCGACGGAACGGGGATCACCGCGCGGATGCCGCGCCGGCGCAGGTGGTCGCGGATGGCGCGCGAGGAGTAGGCCTTGTCGGCCAGGACCACGTCCGGCCTGGTGCGCGGCCGTCCACGGGGCCGGGGAACGCGCAGGCGGGCCATCACCGCGGTGAAGGCGGGCGCGTCGCCCGCCTGGCCCGCGGTGAGCACGAACGCCAGGGGTCGGCACCGGCCGTCGGCGGCGAGGTGGATCTTCGTAGTCAGCCCGCCGCGGGACCGCCCGATCGCGTGGTCGTCCGGCTCGCCGGCCGGGGCCCCTTTTTGCGGGCCCCGGCCGCGTGCTGGTGTGCGCGCACGATCGTGGAGTCCACCGAGACGGCCCAGTCCAGGTCCTCGTCGGCGTCCGCCTGGGCGGTCAGGGCGGTGAACATCCGCTCCCACGTGCCGTCGACGGCCCACATCCGAAGCCGGTTGTAGACGCCCCGCCAGTTGCCGTACCTCTCCGGCAGGTGGACCCACTGCGAACCGGTCTGGAACTTGAAGGCGATCGCGTCGATCACCTCACGGTGATCACGCCACCGACCCCCACGCTTCGGTGTCCGGTCCGGCAGCAACGGCTCAATCCGCGCCCACTGCGCGTCAGTCAACGACACATCCAGACCAACGAGCAGATGATCCGAACGAAACGCCCTAGTCGTCATCGATGAGCCGTCTGACCTGGGCGAAGATGTGGAATTGAACGCGATGATTGTCACGGTCTGCTCGCGGTAGTTGTCACCCGCAGGCAGCGCTCGGTGTTCCTGTCACCTGCTGTTCCTCGAAGATCGGCTTCGGGTGGTAGGGCGCAGCATTGATGGCACGTGGAGGCCACCGTGACCGAGCCGCACGAGGCGTCTTCGAGGTACCGACCGGACGCCTCCACCCGGCGCTCCGGCGAACCCGGGCCGCCTGGGAGGCCCCGTGCCGGCACGGGAACCGGGAGAGGACCCGGACTTCGCGGCAGACCTCGCTCAGGCCGCCGGGCACGACCGTCGCTGACGTGCCGTACGTGCCCGGCGAACCCCCGGACTGTGCCCGCCGGGGTGGGTGCGGGGCCCTACTGCCAGGTGACGTCGTCGCCGTCGACGATCAGGTTGCCCCAGGCGGGGATGCGGTAGAACTTCTTGTTCTCGCCGCCGCCGAGGACGGCCTTGCGCCAGACGCCGACGCCGTCGGTGAGGGTGTAGGAGCCCTCGGAGACCTTGTCGTAGGCGGGCACGAAGGTGCCCTGCTCGCAGGTGACGTCGGTGGACCACATGCCGTGCCCTTCGGAGTACTCGTTGTACCGGCGCGGCATGGCGTCGCGCCGGTACCGGCCGACGTACTCGGGCTGGGGCTGGGGGTCGGCCTCGCTGGCCGCGGCGGCGATCACGGCCAGCGGTGCGCCGGCCAGGCGGGCGGGAGCGGATGCCTCTTCGGCGTCGGGGGCGATCACCGTGCAGGTGTGGTCGGAGTAGGCCACGCACACGGTGCCGTCGGGGGCGACGGCGATGGCCGGGGCCCCGTCCGGGGTGCTGGGGAAGGTGCCGGTCTCGGTGAGGTCGGCGGCGTTGAGGATGCTGCCTGCGCGGTCGGCGTGGAGGGCGTAGAGGAGGGTGCCGTCCGGCGACAGCGCGAGGGCGGTCGGGGCGGGGCCCTGGGCGCGGGCGGTGACGGTGACGGTCATGGTGGCGGTGTCGATGGCGACCAGCGGGTCGGCCTGATGGGGCACGAACGCGTACAGGGTGGCGCCGTCGGCGCTGAGGAGCACCCGGACGCCGCGCGCTCCCCAAGGGCAAGATCCTGCTCTTCGCGACCGGCATGAAGGTGGCGATGCTCGACCTCAAGCCCTGGTACAAGGAGCGCTCCGCCAAGGACATCGGCCCGGCCTCCTCCCGCGCCACCAAGGCCATCACCGAACGCGCCCTCGCCAAGGGCAGCACCGGCCGCGACGACTTCACCCTCTCGGCCTGACCCACCCCACCCGGCGGTGCCGACCGGGAACCCGTCGCTTCTTCAGCCGGCGCCGTCGCCCCTGGCTGACTCTCTTCCCGTGCCCGCCGCAGCCGCTGAACCACCGCTCAAGTACCCAGAAGGTCTTCATGTCCGACACCAACTCTCCTACTGCCCGCGATCGTTCGACTCCACTGGCCGGGGCGCCGGTCGTTCGCCGGGGCGGCCAGTGGTGGCTGATCACCTCAGCCGGCTCCCTGCTCGCCACCGATCCGACGTTCACCGGTGAGCTGGACCGCTTCGCCGCCGCGAAGTCCGCCGCCGACCGCGTGGTCGCCCAGCTCCGCGCCGACCGCGGCGCCCGTCGCCGCCGGAGCCGGTGATGGACCCGCTGCTCCAGGGCGAGCAGGCTGTACTCGGAGCGGTCCTGCTCGACCCCCGCCAGCTCGGCAACCTCGACTGGCTGGAGCCGCGCGACTTCTACCGGCCCGCGCACCAGGCCCTGTTCGCCGCGCTGCGCAAGCTCCGCACGGACGGCCACCCGGGGCTCACCGCAGAGGGCCCGGTGCCATTGGCCTGGCTGAACGACACCCTCGCCGAGGCGGGCAAGCATGTCCGCGGGCTCACCGCCTCCTATCCGCATACCCTGATCGCCGCATGCCCGCGCCCTGCCAACGCCCCGGTCTACGGCCGGATGGTGCTCGAAGGCTCCATCCACCGCACCGTCACCGAGCACGCCATCCGCTTGCTCTCCGTCGCCCAGGCAGACGCTGCGGAGCACGAGGTCGACGGCACCCTCACCCAGGCCGACGTGCTCGCGGGCGTCCTGGACGAACTCGCGACGCTGGGGAACCCAACCCCGGGCCACCGCCCCGAGGACACCCTCTCTCCCTGCCGCTGCCGAACCTCCCGCAGCGGCCCGGGCGGACGACGAGCAGTTCATGCTGTCCCTGCTCGTCCACCAAAACGGTGCGATCGGCGAGGTCTTCGACTGGCTGCGCCCCCAGGGCTTCGCCGTTCCCGGCCACGGTCACCACGCTGTGGGAGGTCCAGCGACGCGGTCTGCTCGCCGAAGGCACGATCACTGAGGAGCAGCTGGGGCCGGTGCTGCGCGACGGGGCAACGGGTTCGGCCGAGTGGCTGGGTGATCAGCTCCTGCGTTCCTCCCTCACCCGCACCGCCGCCGGCGCCGCGCTGCAGATCACCGCCCATGCCGACGACCGGCGCCTCGCTCCCGGGCAGCTGATCGGCCACGCGCTCCACGCCCTCGGTCCACTCGACGAGGTGCGGGCCCGCTGGCGCACGGCGACGTCCCCGTCCGATCCGCGGCAACGACCCGATGTCGGCGAAGCAACACGCGTCCAGGCGGCGCTCGCCCGCAGCCCCGCGCCGCCTCCCGCCCACAACACCCCGGCACCGGACAGTGTCCGTCCCTTCGGCCCGGCACCGAGCCGAGGCCGTGACCGCGTCAACCCACACCAGCCCTCCCGGAGCCTCTTGTGAACACTCCCGACGTCGAGGCCCTCTCCATCACGGCCATGGGCACCGAGTCCACCACCCGCATCACCGATCAGGCCGAAGCCACCCTTGTAGGTCGGGGCGGCTTGATCCTTCTCCAAGTGGCAGGTGATCAGCGTGGCGTCGAGATCCAGGACCAGCCCGGGCAGGGCACGTCCCCCGGCCTGGGCTGTGGGTATGCCCTCGCCCCGCTCAGCTGCCTGCAGCCAGGCCACCTCCCGGGCTTGGGCGCGGGCTGATCGCAGCCGGTCCAGTACCCGTTCGTCGATGGCGGCCAGCAACCGCCAGGCCGTCGGCGTGGAGGCCACCGGGCCGAACACCTCGCGCTGGTCACGCAGAACGGCCAGTTCCGTGATGGTCTCGCCGCCGTCGGCGAGCATCACCGCCAGGTCGGTAGCGATCCGGCCCGGATCGTGTCCGGTCCCGCGCGGCCGAAGCGGCCTGAGCGCAGTGGAGCACGCGGTGGTCAGCCCGGTGGCATCGGCAAGATCCGCCAGCAACCGTGCACCGGCGTGACCAACCACCCCCACGCCGTCAGCGGAGACATGGAGCTTGGGACGCGAACCGATACCCTGCACGCAGAAAGTGCCTTCCGTCTGGACCGACAGAACCCCTCGACAAGGTTCATCGTCCCAGCTCAGACACGGCAGCTGTAGTTCGTGATCTGGGCGATGCCGGTCAGCGCGGAGGTGGGTGTCGGGTGGGTGTCTGCGGGGATGACAGTGGCCACCGCGATCATGACGAGGCGTGCTGACAGAGAGGGCGAAGTGCGGCCGCCGCACGGAAGTTGGCCAGAAACCGTTCCCCTGAACATCCGGTGCGGACACCGCCCCGCGCCCGAGTTCGGGCGTCAAGATGCAGACCGTAGACTGCGGATTTACGGTCGTGTGGTAAGGCGTTTAGGCCAGGTCTCTGGACACGGCAGTTTCGACAGCCGCTACAGCCCGGCAGGCACCGTGGCGGCGCCAGGAGCACGCTCACACCTCCCACTTACTGCCCTATGGATCGGCGTGCTCAGTCGAATAGGGAAGTGGATGGTCATGGCAGATCTTACCTTCAACAGCCCACTTTGCCGCATCTCGTGGACCGACGTAGTTCACGGCACTCAGCATTCGACGTTTGGCTTGGACGAAGAGGTCGAGCTGCGCTTCGGCCTCAATCTGGACCAGAGTTTCTGGTCATCGTTCCAAACCTCGGAGTTCTTCGTGCAGTTCTGCGTCTACCGGTTCGGCGCACTGACCAAGCAGTTCGACCACGACGGCGACACGCGGCAGCAGATGCCCGGCGCCCCTGCAACCCAGATATGGCTCGGCCTCGCCCTGGGACGGGCTGGACAAACACTCTTTGCGGGTTCTGGGCTGATGCAATTTCGTCCACAGATTTACTTCCTGCGACAAAGCGCCGTCGGCAACATAAATACTGAGTTCGCAGTGGCTCCACACGACCACACGTTCATGGTTGATCTGCTCAGCCCTGTCGGCGGTGGCACCGATGCAGAGTCTCTGGTAGGCGGAGTCGGCATCCCGGATGGCACCCCGATACCTTGAAATGGCAGCCGGATACCAGGAGGAGACATGAGCCTGACCATGCTGGTGCAGAACATGGACGACTGGTGCGGAACACCCGCGCCCGGTCGGCCGCCCCGCCCGCCCTGGTTGCGCGACATCCTCACTGCGGTGGTGTTGGCTGAGATTTCGGCCAACCTGAGCGGTGCCGACGAGGGCCGCTCCCTATACCTCGCCGCCGCTCGCCTCTACGAGACCGCGGCCGAGAAAGTGGCTCTCAACCCGCAGCCGCTGCCCCCGTTGGAGGAGTAAACCTCCTGACAGGCGCGTCGGCCGAGCAGACCAATCCATGAACAAGTATTTACTCTGTTCCCATCAAAAGGTTCTCTTGCCGGAAGATCTGAGCGCCCACGACCACTTTCTCGATCCTGGAGAGCCCCGCACGGTGGGCCTTATGCGGCTGGCAACAACGGCGATCAGGTGTAGACGGAGAACCTCCGCGAGAGGAGTCGCTATGGCCGAGAATAGGTTTGATTCCGGCGAGGCACTGGTGGCAGCGCTGGCCGAGGGGAAGCTTCGGTCCGATCACCAGTACACTGGCATGGTCAAGGCGTCGGACAAGGACAAATACGTCGCGTTTGCTCCGGGCTCCTGCGACAGTGGATGGATAGACGTTCCCGCTGAGGTCATCGGGAAGGTCGAAGTAATCGATCAAGCGCCCTGCCGCGAGCACAGCCATCCGCTTGTTCGCATGCAATTCAAATTCGATGAGTCGAATCCCCTGCATGTGATGGCCGGCCAGCTGATCACATCTGCCAACTCGCGGCCTTCCGCTATTCAACCTGGTCATCTAGCCACGGCTAGCAGGTCGGTGACCTCGGGCCAACACGACTTGCCTTCGGTAGATTTCTATTGGGAAGTGACGAGTAATGTGGGCGGATGCAGCCTAGGCGGCGCTCACTTGACTCTCAGGAGCGACGGCAGTGCGTCATGGCGAGGCGTTGTCAACTCAATCTACCACAACGATTCTTATTGTGTAACACTGCCATTCCTTAACAGTGGCGGTCGCGAGCTATTCGCCTGGCCGAGATTCTGCTCACAAACGTTGTGGCAAAGTCTACAGGTATGGACAAATGACAACCTCACTTTCCCGCAACAATTCTTCGAATCGATTGCGATTGCCAACAGGCGTGACCATTGTTGAGAGGCGCGACGGTCCTGGGGGCGTTCGTTGTTGATCGCGGAGTGTAGCCTCGGAGGACGTTCGTGTCGTTGACATGCTGGCTTATGCTGTTTTGTTGTGCGTCCGAAAATGCTATGAATGGGCCTTCTGAGAGGAAGGCGTGACTGCCTGAGCGGGCACCGTCACGGTTTTATCCCCTCTCGCCCAAGAAGCTCCTGTCCGGTTCGAAAATGCGATGGATATCGCTTTCGTCTCGCCCGATCGGGTGATGGGCAAACCCAACACCGCTGTGTAGCAGTGACCTTATGGCCACTCAGCAGCCGCGCGCCGGCTATCCCAGCGACCTGTCCGACGCCCGCTGGACCTTGATGGAACCGACCCTGACCGCCTGGCGGGACCAGCGGCAGAAAACATCCCTCGGACTCAGCGGCAAGGTCACCGACCTGCGCGCAGTCATGAACGCGATCCTCTTCGTCAACCGGACAGGGATCCCGTGGCGGTACCTGCCGCATGACTTCCCACCTCACACCACCGCCTTCAGCTACTCAGCACCTGGACCACCGACGGCACCATCGAGAAACTCGGCGTCCGCTTACACCGACTGGTCCGCGAGCAGGAAGGACGGACCGCCGACCGCCTGTGTCATCGACGCGCAGAGCGTCAAGACCGCCCCCAGCGTGCCCACCGACACTCAAGGCACCGACGCCGGCAAGAAGATCGTGGGCCGCAAACGCAGCATCGTCGTCGACACCCTCGGCCTGTTGCTGCTGGTCACGGTGACCGCGGCCAGGGTCTCGGACAACGAAGCCGGCAAAGAACTGCTGACTCAGATCGCCGCCACGCACCCCACCATCACCAAGGCATGGGTCGACACCGGCTACAAGACCCAGGCCATCGAGCACGGCGCCACCCTCGGGATCGACGTCGACGTCGTCCCACGAAACACCCAGGCTAGGGATCCTTCGCGCGACGTCGCTCAGCGCGACGATCACGCGCCGCGTCCCGGCGAGCCAGGAGAAGCTGCAGCAAATGCAGCCGATGAGTGCTGGTCTGCGGGATCACGGCATTCGCCAGAGCGATGAAGCCGGCGAACACCAGAACCACAACCTCAAGCGCGAGTGGCACCGAGCCCACGGTCAGGGCTTTTGCGCCTCCACCAAGACCGATCACGGTCACCAACGGTGCGGGAATCTTGAACATGGAGGCCCTCCTGCTGACCGCGGGGCCGGCCTCCCCGGCACCCGGCTTACGTGTCCGACTCCATGGACCGGCGCCTGTTTTGGACACTACGGGCGAGGGTCGCGGCTGAAACCGGCGCCAGCCGAGAAATTTGGACGCGGTCCCGGACGCGGAGAGGGCGCGGGCAGGCGCTACTGCACAGCTGGCCCTGTCGCGGAGAAGGCCAGGTCAGGGCATCTCGGTGAGGCGCAGAACTTGCCGTCATGCGGGAGCCTGCTGAGCTATGCCCTTGTTGTCGGTGTTGTTCTTCAAGACCTTCTCGAAGTCCTTCAAACTCAGGTGTTCCTAGGTGCTGTCCTGGCGATCAATCCGTGTCGGTGGGTGCGGACGAGATGTCTATCGTGAGGGTCATCCATGTCCTGGAGGTGGAGAACCACCGGCTCCTCCGTGAACAGTCCCATCCCGGGAGCGTCGTGCTGCCGTTCCACAACAGGGAGTGACCCGCGACCAGTTACCTCTCACGCTGGGTTGCGGAAGACAAGCAGATACCGCCAGAAGAGGAGTCTGCGGACTGTGAAGCCCGGCAGAAGAACGACAGCCTCCTGTCGGATCTCCTCGAGGGACATCGTCGGTGGTTTCACCGGGGCCTGGAGAACCCCGGCCCCGCCACGACGAACTCCGCTGATCCGCTCTTTGACCGCAACGATGAGTCGAGCAATCGCGTTGGCTGGCACGGCAGTCAGGCTCCACGCCCAGTCAGTCCGTGTCCTCTCCGGATAGCACCCCAGGATGACGAGGACACCTCCCGGAGCCAGGGCGTCCCGCAGAGCGCGGACCGTGCCGAGCGGCATGTGATGGATGCTCGCCAGGCAGGAGATGAAGTCATAGTGCCCATTCGGCAACTCGACCTGATCGATGTCCGCATGACGGAACCGGGGCCGTTGCTCACTGGCGGCAGCCGCAGACGACGCCCGGGCAGCCTCGACCGCTTCCTCGGACGAGTCAATCGCCTCGACCTCGAATCCCAGGCTTGCGAGCCGCCGAGCGAACCGGCCGGTCCCGCAGCCGACGTCCAACGCGGTGCGGCAGCCGGGCGGAACCTGGCGCAGAAGGAGCCGATGGTAGTGGTCGTTGTGATCGAAGGGCATGGCCAGACCATGCCACAACCGGCCTCCTCGCCAACAGCACAGTCCACCTCAATCCACCCGCGATACGGCAAGGAGACGGTTCCGGTCAGCAACTCCCAGCCCTTGCGGAGCTACACGCACAACACGCTCGGACTTGACGCGGAAGCGGGCTTCCCCTGCCGAAGACGTCTCGGTCGCCGGCCTCCGCGCCGGACTCAACCCCGAAACCCGATCCGGTCTTTGGCTGCACGTGGCCCGCGCGGCCGAAGCCGTCCGCTCCTGCCTGCTGGTGGTCGAGATGTACGAGGACGCCTCACCTCCCCCGCCGTCGCCACCTCCGCTGGCGACGTGGATCGCTTCCCGTGGTGTCCTGGGAGACGACCCAACCCAGCCTGATCTGCTGGCACTTGGCGCCATACTCGGCACCCGGGCCCAGCTCCGGTACAACGCGAAACGGCTCGTGCTTCACGCCTCCGACGTCGGCGCACCCCACCACCGGGCCAGGGTCTTCCTCACTCATCTGGACAACTTTGAGTTCTGCGGCGGCAGATTCCTTCGATCAGGTGTCACTCAGCCGGGGACGGTGTCACCGCTTCCTTGCCGTGCAGTACTCCGTGCTCTCATCAGCGAAGACGCAAAACTGGCCTGTGATCTCGCGGTAGCTGTCCGGTGTGTCGTGGTGCTCCTTGCGGGGTGGTCCGTCGATCCACTGGTGCCAGAGGCCGTCTGGAGCCAGGAACTTGGTCGCTTGACCGGCACCGAGCTTGGTGTCGAGGTGCAGGAGTGCGCCCATGGCGGCTGTCTGGTCGTAGTAGAGATCGGGGCGTCGGAGGTAGCGATCGAGGTAACTCGCCAACAGGTCCGCGTCGGCAGGAGTGCCGAAGGTGGCGAAGGTGACGCAGTAGGCCGAGCCCGCGAAGCAGACTTCGCTGGCAAGCAGGAGCTCGCCGAGGCGTTCACGGAACTCGGTTCTGCGGGCGACGGCAATGAGCCAGGCGGCGGTCGTGCGCTCTCGCCACCCGCCTTCGAGCAGGGTGCCCAGTTCACGAGGTGTGATTTTGCTGGCGGCCTTGCCGAGTTCCCTTGCGAACTTGGCGCGTTTGCGCTCGGTCATGTGCAGGAAGCTGCCGCCGAGTTTGAGGTAGCGCTGGTCGGGCGCGACATAGCGGCGGATCAGAGTGAGCGACTCGGGGTCCTCGTGGGCGTGACGCATAGCCACATCCTGTCCCGGACGGAGTCGTCGGACCAGTGCAATTCTCGACTGCACTGATCAGTCGGCGGGCTGATCATGCGGTTCGCCGAGGTCGTCCAGGAGGCTGGCGATACGGTCGGCGATGCGCTGGTGGCGCTGGATCTCCCGCTCCCAGCTGCGGTCCCTCGCGTCGGTGATCAGTTGCCGCTCGACACAGAGGCGGTCACGCAGGCGCGGCGCGTACTGGGGTGTGGTGACGAACTTCGCACAGCTGAGGTAGAGATCGCACTCGCAAGGGCCTTCCTGAGGAAGGCGAAGGCAGCGTCCGAGCTCGAGTTCGGTCTTGTAGAAGTTGGTCTTGAGCCAGTCCAGGGCGTCCTGGTCGAGCTGTCCGGAGCGCAGAGTGTCGGCGAGCGGGCCGGCGATGACCGCGCCGGGTGTCAGAACGGCTTGGTAGTCGGCCAGGACCGTGGGGTCGGAGATGTGGGTGTAGGTCATCGACATGCCAGGGCTCTTGTGGCCGAGAACCTTCATGATGGTCTGCACACGGGCGCCTCTCTCGGCGAGTTGGGTGCCCAGGGTGTGCCGGAAGCGATGTGGGTGGATGGCGGGGGCTTACCGACGCCGTTGAGGATGCCGAGCTCCTGGCAGATTGCGCGGAGCGGGTTGGCGAACAGGTAATCGGGCCCGGCGAGGCCGCCATTGCGCAGGAACAGGTAGCGCACCGGGCGTCCGAGGTCGGAGTCGTGGATGCCTCGGTCGTGCTGCACTTGCCACAGCGCGACAAGCGCACGGATGGCGTCGGCGGCTTCCTCGTGGAGTGGGACGGTGCGTTCCTTGAGGGCCTTGCCGGCAGCGAGCCGCAGTCGTGGTGTGCCGTCCGGGTAGGCGTCGAGACAGTCGAGGTGGAGCTTGCGGATCTCGGTGCGGCGGGCGCCGTTCCACCGGGCGACCAGCAGCGCACACCGTTGCAACGGGCATTCCAGAGACCGGACTTGGTCCATGACTGGTCCAAGCTGGTCTTCGGGGATGAACCGGGGGACGCGTTCGACCACGCGGGGCACGTCGGCATGCGTGATCAGGGGGCGAGCCGGGACGTCGTCCCATTCGGC
Organism: Kitasatospora sp. NPDC059599; assembly: GCF_042735125.1. Taxonomy (NCBI): domain Bacteria; kingdom Bacillati; phylum Actinomycetota; class Actinomycetes; order Kitasatosporales; family Streptomycetaceae; genus Kitasatospora; species Kitasatospora sp. NPDC059599. Next base: position 58,474 of record NZ_JBHWCL010000011.1, read on the forward strand.
GACGGCGGCGTGCCGGAAGAACACAGCGACGGTCGAGATGATGCCGGCCCGGTAGGCCCGGCTGAGTGGCTCGTCGGGCTGCTTGATCTTGCGAAGCCGGTGGACCGACTCCATAAACGCGACCAGGTCAGCGCGGTTGAGCTGGTCGAGGCGGTCGATATGTGGGCGCTCGGTGTCCAGCCAGAGTCCAAAGCGCCGCAGCCCGCCGCGGACGCTGGACATGGTCTCGGGCCGCAGGACCAGAGCACGTTCGGCAAGGAAGCGTTCGGCCTGGTCGTCACCTCCCGCCCCTCCCGTGCCTGGACGCCGGCGGAGTTCACCGAAGCGGTGCACTGGACGGGTCCGCTGCGCGTGCCGGGGCTTCGGGTGCTGTTCGCCGCGCTGATCGGCACCGGCGTCGCGCTCGGCGCGGTCAACGTCCTGGCGCTGTCTGCCGCCGAGCGCCACCACGCCGGGTGGCTGGCCGGGGTGATGCCGGCCGCGCTGTCCCTGGGCAGCATGCTCGGCGGCCTCGCCTACGGCCGCCACGCCTGGCCCGGCGCCCCCTCCCGGCACCTGGTCGCCGCCTCCATCGGCTTCGCGGCCGGATGGCTGCCGCTGCTGCCCGACCCCGCGCCCGCCGTCGCCGTCCTGGGCGCCGTGCTGCCCGGCACCTTCCTTGCGCCGCTGCTGACCGCCGCGTTCCTCACCGTCGACCGCCTCGCCCCCGAGGGGGAATCGACCGAGGCGTTCGCCTGGCTGATCGCCTGCATCGGCGTCGGCCAGGCCGCCGGCACCGCCCTGGCCGCCCTCGCGGACACGACCGGCCCGCTGCTCGTCGCCGCCGTCCCGCTCGCCGGCGCCGCCTTCGCGCTGTGGCTACTGCGCCGCTTCAACGGCCTCCTCTCCTCCTGACCACCACGCCCATCCCGAAGGACACCGCCGTGAACACCACCCTCTTCGCCGCCGCAACTCCCGCCATCCGCATGCACGTGGTCTGGGACTGGAACGGAACGGTCAAGGACGACCTCGACGCCCACGTCGCCGCGCTCAACGCGACCCTGCCCGCCCTCGGCGGCGAGCTGGTCGACCGGGAGACCTACCGGGCCAAGCACACCGTGCCGATCCCCAACTTCTACGCCCGTCTGCTCGGCCGCACCATCACCGGACAGGAGTGGATCTCCAGCGACAACGCCTTCCTGGAGCACCTGCGCGCCCAGCCGGTGCGCGTGCGCGAGGGCGCCGTCGAGCTGATGACCGCCCTGCGCGAGGCCGGCCACACCCAGTCGCTCCTGTCGCTGTGCCCGCACGACACCCTCGTGCGCGAGGTCGAACAGGCCGACATCGGCCACTTCTTCACCCGGATCGACGGCCGCACCGGGCCCTCCGGCGGCACCAAGGCCGCCCCGCTCACCGCCCACCTCGAAGCCCTCGGCCTCGCCGAGCAGGCGCACCGGGTGCTGCTGGTCGGCGACGCCGTCGACGACGCCGACGCTGCCCACGCCAACGGCGCCCACGCGGTGCTGCACACCGGCGGGCTGCACCACCCCGCCAAGCTCGCCGCCACCGGCCACCCGCTCACCGACACCCTCACCAGCGCCGTCGCCCTCGGCCTGCGCCTCGTACAGGACCGTGGCACGCAACTGGCTTGCGCCTAGGGGCTGTTCAAGGTTCGGATCGTGTGGTTGAGGCCAGGGACTTCAATCACATGATTAATACGCGGAGGTGCAGGCCTGCCGTGTAGCTTTCCGGGCTCTTGTCGTATCGGGTGGCCAGGCCAGGGTGCCGGGTCGCACCGGCGTCTCGCGCAGCGGCTCGCCGACGTGCAGCGGGATGCCCGAGAACACCTCCGCCAGCCCCACCCTCGACACGAAACCGGACATCGTACCCCGCCGAGCCCGGCGGCAGCAGCCTGGTGGCGAACGCGAGCATCTCGTCGGGCCCGGTCACGTCCAGCGCGTCGATCCCCTCGAAGACCGGGATCACCACGAGGCGCGGGAGGAGTGGGAGCTGGCTCATGCCCCCGCCTCGCCTGCGAATGGCCGGGGCGACAATGACGGGACCGCGCCGGAGCCGGGCACCGGGGCAACGGCGCTCCGAAGATCCCGCCCGGTCCGGGACGAGGACGGCGGTCAGGGGCAGGTCTGGCGGTAGGACACGCCGGCGGGGACGTACTGGTGCCACTCCTCGCGGGTCATCGAGCGGCCGGCGATGGCACAGGCCCTGCCGATGAGGGCGTCGAGGTCGGTGTACATCCCGGTGTCCCACAGGCGCACCGTCGTGTCTTCGCCGTTCGTGGCCAGGCGTTTTCCGTCCGGGCTGAACAGCGCGGACCACACGTTGCCCGTGTGGCCGGTGAGGAGCGCCACCTGGCTCCGCGTCCGGACGTCCCACAGCCGCACGGTGGCGTCCTGGCTGCTGCTGGCTAGCGTGTTTCCGTCCGGGCTGAACGACACGGACCACACGATGTCGGCGTGACCCGTCAGGACGGCCACCTGGCTCCGCGTCCGCACGTCCCACAGCCGCACCGTGGCGTCCCGGCCGCCGCTCGCGAGGGTGCTGCCGTCCGGGCTGAACGCCACCGACTGGGTAAGACCGGTGTGGCCGGTGAGGACGGCTACCTGGTCGTGGGTGCGCACGTCCCACAGCCGCACCGTGCCGTCCCAGCTGCCAGTGGCCAGGAGGGTTCCGTCCGGGCTGAACGCCACCGAGCCCACCAGGCCCTTGTGGCCGCCGAGGACGGCCAGCTGGTCGTGGGTACGCACGTCCCACAACTTCGCCGTCGACGCGGTGGTGCCGCCTCCCGTGGCGAGGGTGTTGCCGTCCGGACTGAAGACCACGGGACTCGACGTGCCCGTGAGGGTCGCCAGCGGGCTGTGGGACACCACGCCCCACAGCCGCACCGTCTGGTCGACGTAGCTGGCGGTGGCGAGCGTTCGTCCGTTCGGGCTGAAGGCCAACGCGCCCACCAGCCCGGTGTGGCCGGTGAGGGTGGCGAGTTCGCGGTGGGTCGCGGTGTCCCACAGCGACGCCGTCCCGTCGTCGCTCGCGGTGGCCAGGGTCTTCCCGTCCGGACTGAACGCCAACGTGAGCAGCGTGCCTCCCCGGCCCGTGAGGACGGCCGACTGGCGGTGCGTCTGCACGTCCCACAGCCGCGCCGCCTGGTCATGGCCCCCGGTGGCCAGCGTCCGGCCGTCCGGGCTGAACGCCACCGGGCGCATCGCACCGCCCTGCCCGGCGAACATGGCCAGCGGACGGCCTGCGCGCATGTCCCACAGCCGTACCGTGCTGTCCTCACCGGCGCTCGCCAGGGTGCTTCCGTCCGGGCTGAACGCCACCGCATTGACGTCGCGCGTATGGCCGTTGAGCGTCACCAGAGCCCGGCGTGTCGGCACGTCCCACAGGCGCACCGTCCAGTCCCGACCGGCGGTGGCCAAGGTCTGCCCGTCCGGACTGAACGCCGCCGCCTGCACCGCACCCCTGTGGCCGGTGAGAGTCGCCAGCGCCTGGCGGCTCCGCACGTCCCACAGCCGCACTGTGGCATCACCGCCGGTGCTGACGAGGGTGCTGCCGTCGGGGCTGAAGGCCACGGACGTCACCTGGCCCGTGTGGCCGGTGAGGACGGCCAGCTGGTCGTGGGTCCGCACGTCCCACAACCGCACCTCCTGGTCGGCGCCGCCGCCGACGGCGAGCGTCGTCCCGTCCGGGCTGAACGCCGCCGAGATCGGCCACGAACCGTTGACACCTGTGAGTGTGGCCAGCTGATGGCGGGTCTCCACGTCCCACAGCTGCACCGACCCAAGGGCGTCGCCGAGACCTCCGGTGGCCAGGATCCGTCCGTCGGGGCTGAAGCCCAGGGGTTGCGCCGCACCGGCGAGATCACCGACCGGGCCGAGTGTGCGGGCGTTCCACAGCCGCCCCCCTTGGTCCGGGTAGTCGAAGGTCGCCAAGGTCCCGCCGTCCGGGCTGAACACCACCGTGTCGAGATTCCGGCCGGGCAGGGTGCTCACCTCGCGGCGTGCGGCCACGTCCCACAACCGCGCCGTTTCGTCCTCGCTGCCAGTGACCAGGCCCTTCCCGTCCGGACTGAACACCACCGATCTGACCGGGCCGGTATGCCCGATGAGCGTGCTGATCAAGGGTGAGCCGGCGGCGGAGAGTAGCCGCGCCCGGGTGTCTGCCGTCGGGTGGATGCGCTGCGCGGCCAGGGCCAGACGGGCGGCCATGGCGGGGTCGGCGGCGGTCAGGCTCGCGCTCCGGGCGGTCAGCTGCCGGCTCGCGGCCAGGTCCCGCTGCTCGCTGCCCGCCCGGGCGTTGACGAGGGCGAGGCCGGAGGCGATGAGGACAAGGACGGCGAGGAGGGCGAAGCCGCCCCGGACGATCCGGCGTCGACGGGCAAGACGTTGCTGGGCCCGGGCGCCGGCGGCGACGAAGTCGGCCTCCTCGGAAGGGACTTCGTCCGCCCGCTCGGCGATCCACCGCTTCGCCTCCTCGACCTCGCGTCGCCCGAGGAGGAGTTCGGCCGGTCGTCCCTGTTCCTGCCAGGCACGGAGCGCACGGCGCAGCCGCTCCTGCCAGGTGCGGAAGGCCCGGTTGGCCTCGACCCAGCGCCGCAGCCGCGGCCAGCTCCCCACCAGCGCCTGGTGGGCGAGTTCGACCGTGTCCGGTCCGTTCGGGCGGCGGGTCACGACGACCAGCCGGGTGCTGGCCAGCCGGTGGAGCAACGACCAGTCCCGGTCGGAGAACTGGGTGCGGTCGGCGACCCTGCGGGTGTCGGGGCCACGCTCCCCCGCGTCCAGCTGCTCGGCCGGGCGGACCAGTTGGATGAAGATCCGTTCCAACGCCTCGCGTTCGGACTCGTCCGCCCATCCCCAAAGGGTGCGCTCCGCGTTGCCGACCAGCGCTCCTTCGACCCCGCCGAGCTCCTGATAGGCGACGGCGGTGAGGATGCCGTGGGCCTGCTGCTCCCACAGCTGGCTCAGGGTGTACTCCAGCATCGGCAGTGCGGCCGCGCCGAGCGGTGTGTCGCGGAGCAGCTGCTCGACCAGGCCGTCGGCGAAGCGGACTCCGCCGTGCGCCTCCAGGGGTCGGGTGATGGCCGCATGCAGCTGGTCGCGGGTCATCGGCGGCACGACGACGTGCGTCGCTTCCCAGGCCGCGCGCAGGACGGGAAGCTGCTCGATCTGGGAGAGGAAGTCGATCCGGGCGACGACGACGGCCTGAGCCGGCCTACTGCCGTCGGTGCGCCGCGCGGTCAGGACACCCAGCATCGCGTCCAGCTTGCGTGCCGTTTCGGGCGCATCCGCGAGCAGGGTCTCGAACTGGTCGACGACGAGGAGGAGTTTGGCGTGTCTGCCGTGGCCGGCCAAGGTCTGTTCGAGTGCCGTGCGCAGTCCGTCTTCGCCGCCGGCCAGCTGACGGGCCAGGGCGGTCCATCGGTCGTGCCACTGGGCCGTGCTCGGGTCCGCGTCACCGACCGAGGCGAGCGCCCAGGCGAGGAGTTCCTCGGCGGTGAGCCGCAGCCCGTGGGGCACGCGGGCGATCATGTGGGCCCGGTCATCGAGCCCGGCCAGGAGGCCGGCGCTGACAAGTGAGGACTTGCCGACCCCGGAGGCACCGAGCACCGGCAGCACCGGCACCTGCTGCTCTCCGAGGAGTTCGAGCAGTCGGCGCGTCTCGTGACCGCGCCCGTGGAACACCGCCTCGTCCTGTTCGGTGAACGCCAGCAGCTCGCGGAAGGGACTGTCGGCCAGCAGTCGGACGCGTAGTTCCGGCCATTCACGGGCCAGCGACTCGACGGTCAGCGCATAGCCCGTGCGCCGCCGCTGGTCCCCTTCGACGGCGACTACGACACCGACGACGCCCTGGAACTCCTCGTCCCACACCGGCGCCCCGCTGAACCCGCCGGCCAGCGGGAACCCGGCGTGCTCGTCACAGGTCAGCTGCCACCAGCCAGTGCCCTCGCGGCCCTCGATCGTGCCGGTGGTCCAGATTCCGGCGTCCTTGCTGCCACCCGGCCCGGCGTACCGGGGGAACCCGAACGCCCGCCAACGGTGTCCGGCCAGCTGGTCCGACTCCAGAATCCGCAGGGGAACGGCGCCCTCCGGCGGCGTGTCGGAAAGGCGCAGGACAGCGACGTCACCACTGTTGTCGGCCGCCACCGGAACGCTGACGTGGACCGTGGCCGATGCCGTAGGGCAGCCGGGAAGCAGCGGAAAGTCGACGGTCACGGGGAAGTCCGCCGGGAGGGGATGGTCGTCCGGGATGCCCGCGACGGCGGCGACGACGTGCGAGCAGGTGAGCATGAGCCGTCCAGGGATCAGGAACGCGGCCCCGACCGGCCGTCCGTCGTGGAGAACGCGGGCCGTCCCGCGCTCCCAGGCCGGGGGCCGGCTCATGCCTCACTCTCGTGGCGGCTCCATTCCAGCTCCAGGGTGAAATGCGCGTCGCCGGACGCCTTGGCCACGACGAGCCCCGCCTCGGCTGTGATCTTGATCCCGAACTCGGCCCGGATGTGGTCGGGTTTGCGGGGTAGGTCGGCCAGCCGCACCAACAGGGCAGCGGCGACCTGCCGTACCCGGGCCAGGCCGGACTCGAAGGTCTCGGCTGAGGACTCGACCAGCGCATCTCCCCGAGCCGCCCGGAGCACGCCGGAACCCTCCCCTTCGGACAGTTCCACGACGAACGCTTGGCCATCGTCGAAGGGAACGCTCAGGAACATGCGACCACCCCTATATCGTGTCAGTAAGTCTCTGAACTCGCCTGCCAGTTGACTGTTACGCAGCACCGCTGGTCCCGCCACGCCAGGTCGGGGCGCCGGGTCGAGCGGGAGAACAATGGAGTTGTACCCCAAATCGTGATGTGGCCATGCCGTCACTTAACAGGACTCAGCCGTTCCTCAAGGGCTCCAAGCCGAACGCAGCCGCCGACCGCCGCATCACCGCGGTGATCCCGGAGCGGGCGGACCAGATGGCGAATCGGAAACAGAAGGGCTCCGGCGGCCGCCCGGTTGCCTTCGACCCCGACCGCTGCAAGCGGCGCAACCACGTCGAACGGTGCTTCCAGAAGATCAAGTCCCGGCGCGGGTGTCCTCGCCGATCTCGCCCTCGATGAGGACGAGCTTGAGCGGGGGCTCAGTGATGGCGAAGTTCGCGTAGCCGGGGCGACGCTTGGCCGGCTCGGCGCCGAACAGCTTGGAGTAGAAGGCGATCGAGCCTTCGAGGTCGGCGACGCGCAGGGCGAGCTGAACACGGAGCATGGCGGTCTCCCCGATCCGAGGTCTTGTTTCGACCTCTGCCAATACAGCGAGCTTGGCGTGGTCCGCGAACCCTTGGGCGAGGAAGCCGCCGCCGACCTGGCGAAGATGTTCAAGGCCCTGTCGGACCCGGTGCGGCTTCGACTGCTGTCGCTGATCGCCTCGCACGAGGGCGGGGAGGCGTGCGTCTGCGACCTGACCGGGCCGTTCGACGTCTCCCAGCCGACCATCTCCCACCACCTGAAGGTGCTGCGCGAGGCCGGCCTGGTCGGCTCCGAGCGGCGCGGGACCTGGGTCTACTACTGGGTGCTGCCCGCCGCTCTGGCCCGGCTTTCCTCCCTGCTCCAGGCCCCGACCGCCGCCGCCACCCAGACCGCCGGGGAGGCGAGATGACCGCAAGAGCTCCGCTCGGGCTCCGGGCCGCGGTCGAACTCGTCGGCACCGGCGCCCTGGCGGGAGGACCTTGCAGTACCAACACGGGAGCGGCCAGGTGGCTTTCCGCCGGCGTACTCTCCACCGACGAGAGTAGGCCAGCGGGGAGTGGACGGGACCTGGACGAAGCTGCTGGGACATGTCCGGGTCCGCGACGACGCGGTGGGGCGGGTGGAGTGGACCGTCGCCGTCGACTTCACGGTCAACCGGACCCACCAGCACGCCGCGGGCGCTCACAAATAAGGGGGCACGGACGGGGACGAACTGGATGATCCGGGCCGCCCCCGGCTCGCCAGGCCCTCGGCCGATCCCGGGGCGGGCTGACCACCCAAGGTCCACCTCGCCGTCGACGGCCGGGGCCGGCCACTGTCGGCCGAACGGACAGCGGAGGCGACCGCGGCGGAGGCGACCGCGGCGGACGCACCTGCGGCCTGGTGTTCCTCCTGTTGAACCCGAGCTCAGCGGTGCGAGGTGGTTCGCGAATTGCCGCCGCCGATGGAAGCGTCGTGCCCGCGACCCCGGTGTCGGGGGCGCGGGCACCAGGGCTCACACGTACGGCGGGTAGGTCGGCTGACCTCCGTCGCCGCCGCCGATGGCGTCCAGGTCCCCGTCGCTGATCTCCTCGTCGACCTCCGTGCCCGCCACGACGGCGGTGTCCTCGGTGCCGGTGTTCCGGAAGGTGTCGTCCTTCATGGTGGTGAACTCCTCTGGTGGTGTTTCGTGGCTGTGCCTGGCAGTGGTCAACTGACAGCTGTGGGAACCTCGTTGTAGCCGATGACCTGGACCTTCGACCCCGAGGCGGCGGTCGGGACGTACGTCAGGAACATCTGCAGCCGGCTGATGGTGAACCGGCTCGCCGTCGCGCCGCCGGGCTTGCCCAACTGCGCGGCGTCACTGCTCTTCGGGCCCAGGGAGACGGTGCCGTCAGCCTGGACCGGGGTCAGCGTGTCGGTGACGACGTCGGAGGTGAACGCGAGCACGCCGCCGTCCTCGGTCCGCAGGGCGTAGGTCTCGGGGAGCGTTCGAGTCAGCGCCCGGGACAGGGTCGTGCCGCGACCGCTCAGAGCCTTCGTGCCGGCGGCGAACCCGTTGGAGAGGTTGTCGTCCAGCGGGGTGCTGTAGGAGAACTTGTCCTTGCCGGCGAGGTTCTGCTGGTAGTGGGCGAGGATCTCGGCCGCCAGGGAGTCCGGGGGCGTCAGCAGACCGTCCGGGCTCGCGACGGCGGTGGCGGTGCCCGCAGCGTCGACGGCGACCTTCGGCACCGGCCCGCTGGCCGTGAGCGAGTACGCGGCCAGGTAGGGCGCTCCGGGCCCCGCCTGCACGAAGACGCGGTACGTCGGGCCGGGGAAGGGCATGCCTCCCTGTGCCCGGCTGGACACGGCCAGGAACCAGTGGGGGTAGGCCGAGCCCGCCGTGGCGTGGATGGTGATGCCCTGGTCGCTGATCGGGGCGACCGCCTGGTTCAGTTCCTTGCTGATGCGCATCCAGGCGACGTCCGCGGTGAGCAGCGGCTCGGTCTCGATGCCGGGCAGGCCCGTGCTGTCGAGGGCCCCGTTCACCTGGTTGTTCGCGTCGTCGTAGCGGCTGACCGCGGCCGACGCGTCCGCCTGGGAGATGACCGCCTCCGGCGCCGACGCCTGGGCGGCGGTGTCGCCGCTGCGCGCCGTACCGCAGCCGGCCGTACCGCCGAGCCCCAGCAGGATGGTTGCCGCGGCGGCCTGCAGACGGAGTCTTCTCCTCCTGCGATTCATGTCATCGCTCCTTCTGATTCGTGCATCTGCCTGCGCACCAACTGGTGGAAGAGGCTCGTGGGGTCGCCGAGCAGGTCGAAGGGAGGTCCGCATTCGGCGACCCGGCCCTCGGCGAGGACGACGACCTTGTCGGCGTCGAGGACGGTGGAGAGCCGGTGCGCGATGACGACCCGGGTCGCGTTCAGGCGCTGGGTGCTCTCCGTGACGATCCGTTGGGTCTCGTTGTCCAACGCGCTGGTGGCCTCGTCGAAGAACAGGATCCTGGGGCGGCGGATCAGGGCATGCGCGATGGCGAGGCGCTGCCGCTGGCCGCCGGAGAAGGTGCCGCTGTCGCTCACCAGCGTGTGCATCCCCATGGGCATGGCGCGGATGTCCGCAGCGATGCCCGCCAGTTCGGCGGCGGCCCACGCGTCGTCGTGGCTGTAGTTGAGGGTGCCGGTGATGGCTTGGAAGACGGTGCCGGCGAACGGCTTCGTCTGCTGCAGGACGACGCCGCACTGCCTGCGCACCGCGGCGCTGTCCATTGTCGCCAGGTCCTGACCGTCGTACAGGACGTTGCCGCTGGACGGGCGTTCGAAGCCCAGTAGCAATCGCAGCAGGGTGGACTTGCCGCATCCGCTGGGGCCGACGATCGCCACGAACTCGCCCGGCCGCATGCTCAGGGACACGTTGTCGAGGACCGGTGGGCTGTTCTCGTCGTAACGGAACGTCACCCGGTTGACCTCGATCTCCCCCGTCAGTTCGCCGGGAACCGTGTGCGCTTCCGAGGCCTCCGGCAACTCGGCGAGCAGCGGCTTCATGCGTTTGAACATGGGGATCACGGCGAAGGCCGAGGAAAGGGAGTTGGTCACCTGGATCACGGCCGCGAGGACGATGCCCAGGGCCGCGTTGAACGACAGGAACCGGGTCATCGACAGCGTTCCGCGAGCCGGCCCGCTGATGACCGCGAAGGTGAGCAGCACGCAGATGAGCGGGTAGACGGCGTTGAACGTGGCTGCCGCGTTCTGGTACCTGCCGATGCGCTTCTGGAGCTCCTTCTGCTGCGCGAACTCGTTGGCCCAGGCCGCGAAGGCGCGGTTCTCGGCGCCCGCCACCCGCAGCTTGGGGAGCCCCCGCAACCTCTGGTACACCCGGTTCGCGAGCTTGTGCTCCAGGTCCAGCGACTGGGTCTGCCACTTCATCTGCCGCGCGCCCAGCACGAGGAAGAACACCAAGCCGACCAGCACGTAGAGCCCGGTCAGCAGGGCCAGCGGCACGCTGAACCAGAACATCACGGCGAAGTTCACCACCGCGACCACGCTGGAGTAGAGCACCACGTAGCCCACGTTCGTCAGCACCGTGCGGATGTTCTTCACCCCCAGTGCCGCACTGGCCAGTTCACCCGTGGAGTAGCGGCGGAAGAACGGTGCCGGCAGGCGCAGCAGCCGGTCCCAGACGGCGGCCTGCAGGGTGGCCTCGAAGCGACCCCCGACACGCAGCAGCGCCAGGTTCTCCAACACCGCGAAGACTGCCGACGCGAGGGCGGCCACCAGGGTCAGGACGCACACCTGCACGATGAGGCTCGTCTCGGCGTACGGGACGAACGTGCCCAGGACCAGCCCGGTGCTGATGGGCACCGTGGTGCCGACGGCCACCGCGATCAGGGTGAAGGCGATCAGGTTGCGGATGTCCCGTCCGCTGCCCTTCAGGCCGAACAGGATCAGCCGTCCCGTTCCGATCGGCCGTTCCGGCAGGGGCGGGTAGAACAGCACCCCCGTGTCGTCGAACTCCCCCGCCGTCCGCTCCCGCACCGGGCTCTGCTCGCCGGTGACGGGGTCCCAGGCCACGTACCGTCCGCGCCGCCAGACGAAGGCCACCGGCTCGCCGGACTCGGCGCGGCGCCCGACGAACGGCCCGATGTTGGTGCGCCACCAGCGCGCGTCCAGGTCCACCGCGCGGATGCGGAAGCGCGAGCGCACCGCGATCGCCTCGATCGGGCCCGTCCGGCCGCCGGCGGCGGAGCCGCGCGCGGGCAGGACGGGGATGCCCAGTTCGTCGGCCACGATCCGGCAGGCCGCCTCGGTGGCGTCCTCGCTGTGGACGGGGCCGCTGCGCGAGACGTGCTCGGCCGGCTGGAGCACCGCCTGGAGGACCCGGTTGGCCTTGTCGGTGAGCGCGTCCTCCATGTCGCGCACCGCCCGGATCCGGGACTCGACCTGCTCCGCCTCGGCGGCGATGACCCGGTCGGCCATCCGCAGCAGGCGCCCGTTCACCTCGGCCAGGCGGTCCCACCACCGGCCGTCGGCCAGCAGGTCACCGGTCGAGCAGGTGGTGAACGAGGCCGTGGGGTCGCCCTGGACGGTGCTGCCCTCGGTGACCACGAACGTGTCGCCGCGGGAGAGCCACTCGCCGCTGTCGGGCGTTCCGACCCGCAGCCGACCGGCGAGGACCTCGATCCAGACCAGTCCCCCGGCCGCGCGCCCGGATTCCCCTTCCGCCAGTTCGCCCCGGCTTCCGGCGCTCAGGAGCACGTGCTCACGGGCGCCCGGTTGCTCGGCGACGAAGGCGAGGAGGCCGTCGAGCCCGGCGTCGATCCCCCGGGCGAGGGCCGCACGCCGATCGGAGGTGTCGCCGGTGTCCCCGGAGCCGGCGTCCCCGAAGCTGGTGTCGGCGAGCAGGAGTCCTGCCGGGTCCGCCGCGTCCACCCGCAGGACACGGGCGCCGAGGACGGCTCGCAGGACCGGCACGCCGACCGCGCCCGACGGGGGCACGGCGAGGACGGCACCCGGCGTGAAGCGGTTGACGTAGTGCCACGGGCCGCCCTCGGCAGCCTCCATGACGAACAGGTCGACGGCTCCTTCGGTCACCACCCACAGCGCGTCCGCATCCGTCAGCCGGACGTGTCCCTCGCCGAAGTCGACCTCGGTCCCGATCCCGGCCGGCGGTCGCCAGGCCGCCGTGGCCACGGCCTCGGGCCCGGAGGATGTCGTGCTCATGCGTCAGTGCTCCCTGATGAGCTGGGCGTAGGCGCCGCCGGCCGCGGACAGGGCCTCGTGCGTCCCCCGCTCGACCACGTCGCCCCGGCTCAGCACGACGATCTCGTCGCTGTCGCGGATGGTGCTCAGCCGGTGGGCCACGACGACCGTGGCGCAGCCGTGGCGGCGGATGTTGTTCATGATCAGGAGTTCCGTCTCGGCGTCCAGGGCACTGGTCGCCTCGTCCAGGACGAGCAGGCGCGGGTTGCGGACGAGCGCCCGGGCGATCTCCAGCCGCTGGCGCTGTCCGCCCGAGAAGTTGCGGCCGTCCTCCTCCACCTGGGCGTAGATGCCGCCCGGACGCGAGGACACGACGTCGTACACCGCGGCGTCGCGGAGCGCGGCGATGACCTGGTCGTCGGGGATGGAGGTGTCCCAGAGCGTGATGTTGTCCCGCACCGTCCCCTCGAACAGGAAGACGTCCTGGTCGACGAAGCCCACCGAGGCGCTGAGCACTTCCGGCGCGATGCCCTCGCGCGGGAGGCCGTCGATGTCCACCGAGCCCTCCCAGGGCCGGTAGAGGCCCGAGATCAGGCGCACCGCGGTGGACTTGCCGCTCCCCGAGCCGCCGACCAGCGCGACCTGCCGGCCGGGGCCCACCGAGAAGGAGAACTCGCTGACGAGCGGAGCGTCCAGCGGGTTGTAGCCGAAGGTGACCCGGTCGAAGGTCAGGTTGCCGGCGAGCCGCCCGGACGGGGCGTCGGACGCGTCCGCGCGTGACTCCGGCCGGTAGTTCTCCACGTCGCGCAGCCGGGTCACCTGGACGGCGAAGTCCTGGACCCGCTGGGCCACCGCGATCAGCTGCGCGATGGGACTGACGAAGGCCGACACCAGGGCCTGGAAGGCGACGAGCAGACCGACCGTCAGGTCTCCCTTCACCGCCTCCAAGCCGCCGATCAGCAGCAACAGCGAGGTGGTGACGGAGGCCAGGGTGGGTGCGACCACCGCCATGACGGCACTCGGCACGCCGATCTTCTGCTGCCCGGTGACAACGGCGGACTGTTCCTTGGCCCAGCGCCGGAAGAAGGTGTTCTCGCCGCCGGTGGCCTTCATCGTCTCGATGAGCTGCAGGCCGCTGTACGAGGTGTTCAGCAGCTGCGCCTCGTCCGTGGCCAGTCGGCTGACCCCGCCGGCCCTGATCCGGGCCACCGTGCGCAGGGCTACGACGTTGAGCAGGGACAGCGACACGCTCAGCACCGTCAGCCAGGGGTCGTAGGCCCACAGCAGGCAGGCGTACAGCACGACGACCAGCGCGTTGACCAGGGTGCTCGACAGGTCGTTGGACAGGGTCACGGCGACCTGGTCGTTGGACTGCACCCGACTGCTGATGTCCGCCGGACTTCGCTGGACGAAGAAATTGATGGGCAGTCTGAACACGTGGCGCAGGAAGCGGCTGCTGTTGATCGTCGCGTTGGAGATGCGCAGCCGCAGCAGGAAGGCCTGGCGCAGGAAGGTGAGCACGCCCGTCGCCATGACGGTCGCGCCCATCAGGCCGAAGAACGACATCAGGAACGAGCGGTCGCCGCCCAGCAGGATGGAGTTGACGAACGCCCGGGTGAGGGCGGGGTACGCCACCCCGACCACCGCGAGCAGCACGCTGACGTAGGTGCTCAGGGCGAGCAGGCCCCAACTCCCGCGCAGCCGGGTCGGCATGCTCGCGAGGACGCCGGGGCGCCGGCCGCCGGGGCGGAACTCCTCGCCCGGCGACATGGTGAGCACCACGCCGGTGAAGCTCTCGTCGAAGTCCGCGAGGTTGACGACCCGCGGCCCGCTGCCGGGGTCGTTGAGGTAGACGACGTCCTTGCCCAGGCGTCGGCCGAACCCGTTGAGGACCACGAAGTGGTTGAACTCCCAGAACAGGATCGCCGGGGGCGCCAGCTTCGACAGCGCCTCGGTGTCCATTCGTCGTCCGGTCGCCGTCAGACCGTAACGCCGGGCCGCCTTGAGGACGTTCGAGGCCTTCGAGCCGTCCCGCGAGACCCCGCAGGCGACCCGCAGTTCCTCCAGCGGCACGTAGCGCTTGTAGTGGGCGAGGATCATGGCGAGGCTGGCGGCCCCGCACTCCAGTGCTTCCATCTGGAAGATCACCGGTGGCTTGACCCGGCGGGCCGGGCGGCGCCTCGGCCAGGCCCGCGCCTTCGGAGTTCCGCCGGTGGTGGTGAGTACGGACATCTACGACAACACCCAGCTAATCGGTCTGACCGATGGCAAGTGCACGGAGGCGCTCACCAGCGTGCGGGAATCAATCAGGTACGGCGGGCCGGTTCGGGTGGACCACCGGAACCCACTCGTCGTGCCCGGTTCTGTCAGCAACCTCACGACCACTTGCATCGGTTGACCCTGGCCGGAGAACTGGCCGGCCAGTTGGGCATCGCCGAGGAAGCTCGCGATCTGCTTCTGGGTCTGGGAGAACTGGCTGACCGACTGGACGACGCCGCGCAGCACTCCGTACTCCTGGGCCGGAGCGGACCGCAGGTCGAGGTCCACGGTGCTGCCCTGGGTGATGAGCCCGGCGCTGCTCGTCGGCGCGTACAGCACCGCGATCAACGGATCGGTCGGCCCGCTGACGCGCTCGACGACGGCGAGGTTCGTGCCCGCCGTGACCACTTGGCCGACCTGCGCCAGGATCGCCGTGGTGCGTCCGCCGCTGAAGGCGCGGACGGTCTGCTGGGTCGAGTCGACCTGGACGGTGAACAGCGGGGCCTGCGCCGGGAAGGTCGTGCCCTGCTGGGCGAAGACCCCGGTGATCTGCCCGGAGACGGGGCTGTCCAGGGTGTAGCTGCCCTGACCGTAGGTGAGGATGCCGGGCACGGTGACCTGGCGCGGTATCGCCCCGGTGAACGCCCACAGCGCGCCGAAGGCGACGAGCACCGTGACCATGAGCAGCGCGACCAGGCTGCGCGGCTTGGCCAGCGTGGCCGCTGTCCCGAGGTCGGTGGTGGACTGGAGCTTGGCGAGTGCCTGCTCACGGAACTGCACGGTTGGGCTTCCTTCCTGCGGTTGAGGCTCTGCTCGCCGGTCAGACAGCCTGGAGAGTGCCGGCCGCCGAGTACGCCTCGCCCAGCGCCTTCTCCGCGCGCAGGAGCGCCCGGACCGCGTCACCGACCGTGGAGTTCAGGTCGCCGCGCA
Source organism: Kitasatospora sp. NPDC059599 (assembly GCF_042735125.1). Taxonomy (NCBI): domain Bacteria; kingdom Bacillati; phylum Actinomycetota; class Actinomycetes; order Kitasatosporales; family Streptomycetaceae; genus Kitasatospora; species Kitasatospora sp. NPDC059599. The sequence goes on from NZ_JBHWCL010000011.1 coordinate 74,034, forward strand.
CCGGGAGGTCCGGACGGATCAGCCGCAGCTGGGCCCCCACGTCCTCGCGGCGCGCGTAGCCGGGCTCGGTGCCGACGGCGATGGGCTTGAACGTCGCGGCGGCGACACCGAGTTCGTAGAGCGCGATCGGCTGCTCGGGCGCCTTCTCGTTGCCCCGGGGGAACCAGAAGAGGACCACGTCGCAGGCTCGGAGGGCGTCGTGCTCCCAGCGCACCAGCTCCTGGCTGAACGAGCGGCCGGAGACGACCCGGCTGGGGCTGAACACCGTGACGGGGCGGTCGGCCCCCGCCCGCTGCCACCGGTCGGCGAGCGACTCGATCGCCCAGTGCCGCCAGTCGGGGCAGTCGCGCATGCCGCCGGCCAGGAACACCGTCAGTGCCTCGGGTGCGGAGGGGACTTCCTCCAGCGATCCCACGACCCGGAGCGTCGATCCGTTCACGGCACAATCTCCTCTACGGGGCGGAAGGGCTCTGTGCCACCGGGCCGGCGTACGCCGGGCTTCGGACGCCGGACCTCAGGTAGCCGGTGCCCTCCACCGCGCCGGGGGCGACGTCGAGCCGCTGGACGACGGGGTTGCGCTTGCCCCGGCCGCTGAGGACGAAGCTGCCCGTCGCGGCCAGCCGGAGGCGGAAGCCCCGGCCCTCGCGGAAGTACGCGGCAAGGTCACGGTTGAGGTGCTCGACGCACCTGCGGGCCTCCTCGCTCGCCTCCGGCACGATGAGCTGCAGGATTCCGGGGCTTTCCTGGAGGACCTGGAAGTCCGCCAGTCCCGCGTCGGACAGTGCGGCCAGCAGGGCGTAGGGCGAGTAGACGAGGCCGTCGGCGCCCACCAGCGTCGCCTTCGACCGGCCGACCAGTGAGCGGACCACGGTTCCGGGCAGCCCGCACCCACAGGCCGTCGCCGGGGAGCACAGGTCGCCCGTGACGTAGCGGATCACCGGCATCGCCCGGGTGAGGAGCCCGGTCAGGACGATGCTCCTCAGCGTCTCGTCGCCCTCGTACGGCAACAGTTCCGGGGTGACGAAGTCGTCCTGGAAGTGCAGGTTCCCCTGGCGGCACTCCCAGGCGGCGGACCCGGTCTCGGAGGTCGCGTAGACCATCGTGACCGGGCACCGGAAGGCCTCCTCGACCATCCGGCGGCCCTCCTCGACCAGGTGCTCGTAGGAGGCCACCACGGCCCGGGGCCGCAGGTGGATTCCCCTGTCCAGGCAGTACCGCGCCAGGCCGACCAGCCGACTCGACGTGCCGATGATCCGGTCGACGGGGAAGGCCCCGACGACGGAGGCGTAGGTCTCCACGATGGAGGGGGAGGACGGATCGAAGCCCCGCAGGTTGCACCGGACGTACGGGCGGGGCAGGAAGCCGGCCTCGACCAGCGGGGTTCCCTCGTAGTGGAGCCCCAGGTTCAGTTCGGTTCCGGTGTCGGGCAGGTCGAGGTGGCGGCAGAGCCGTTCGGCGATCACCAGGCTGGACAGTCCGCCGGTCTCCGCGGTCGTCAGCAGCCGCACCGGCTGGCCGGTGCTGCCGCTGGTCTCGTGGATGAAGTAGTGGCCCGGTTCCATCCGGCCGGTCTCGTCCCGGCTGATCAGGTCGATGAACCGGTCGCGCAGATCCGCCTTCAGGGTCAGCGGGAAATCCGCGAGCACTGGCTTCGCGTGGTCCTGCAAGGACCGGTAGCGGGGCACCCGGTCCCGGGCGTGGGCCAGGATTCCGGAAAGTCGGTCGGCGGCCGTCGCGCGGTCGAATTCGACGAGCTTCTCGATTTCCACCCGCTTCTCCGCATAACGGGCCGACCGGAGGAAGCGGTTCAGCTTCTCGCCGGTTTCCGCCACCGCGATTCTCGGGTCGGACAAATGATTCTGCATCACGGGCACCCCCTTCTGACCGGTTGCCGAGGACCTCGCCTGCCGCGGGCCGCGTTCCGGACGGGAGACCGGAACGCGGCGGCGGATGACCATCCGTCACATGCCCTGCGGTTACAGACCGTTCCGGTGCACCACCGGTCGAGCGAGACCGCGGACGGGAGTGTCAGATCAGGTAGCGGTGCGACTCGCCGCCGGCGATGCCCTCCAGGTCCTCGTCCCGGAACTCGTCGTTCTCGTTGACCTCGACCTGCGGGTTCTGCTTCTCGTTCTCGCCCATGGAAAATCCTCCTGCTCGTTGTCGACACCGAGAAAAGATTCGGACGGAACGCTCGGCTCCGCTCGGTGGTGGTGCAGACGCTATTTCCGGGCGCCGCCGGCCGACAAGCCTTCCGCGGAATTGCCACCAAGGCGCGCAGGGAAGCGCTCCACCGTGACAGCGATCCGTGTCATCGACCGCGGCTCACCGGCGTCCGGCGGTGTTCCGGCAGGCCGAGGTGGCCCCGAAGCGTGCCGGACTCGTACTCCGCGGGGAGTACTCCGCGGGACTGGAGCTCGGGCACCACGTGCTCCACGAACTCGTCCAGCCCGCCGGGTGCCTGGTCCGGGACGATGATGTAACCGTCGCAGCCGCCGGCTTCGACGTAGTCGATCATCTCGGTCGCGATGTCGGACGGGGTGCCCGCCAACGCCTTCGTGTGCGTGACGAGCGCGACGAGTTGCCGGATCGACAGCTTCCTGGACTCCGCGACCTGCCGCAGGAACGCCACCCGGTCCGCTCGCCGCTGTGCGTCCATGCCGGTCGGCCTTCCGGTGACGAACGCCCCGCCGTCCGGGTCCGGGGCGATGTCGGGCAACGGGCCTTCCGGGTCGTAGACGGACAGGTCACACCCCCAGAGCCCCTCCAGGTAGTAGATCGCCATCTGCGGCGTCACGATGTCCAGCCGTCTCGCTCGCGCCAGTTCCTCGGCGTCCGCCCGTGACTGCCCGACCACATAGGTGATGGCCGGCATGATCCTCAACTGCCCCGGGTCGCGGCCGTGGCGCGCCAGCCTGCCCTTGACGTCGGCGTAGAACTCGCGGCCCGCGCGGCCCCTCTTCCTGCTGTAGATGACCTCTGCGTGGGCGGCGGCGAACTCCCTCCCCTGCTCCGAGTCCCCCGCCTGCATCAGGACCGGCTCGACGCCGTCGTACGCGGTGGCGGCGGGCCCCTCGGCGCGGAAGTGGTGTCCCTCGTGGGCCAGCGGCTCGCCGCCCCCGGGCCCGCCGGCGCTCCAGATCGAGCCGCACAACTCGACGAACTCCGCCGCCCGCTCGTAGCGTTGGGCGTGCGGGAGGAAGCCGCCGCGCCGGAAGTTCTCGCCGACCCAGGCGTCCGGCGTCGTCACCGCGTTCCATCCCAGCCTCCCGCCCGAGAGGTGGTTGACGGTGGCGAGCTGACGGGCCAGGTCGTAGGGCTCGTTGAAGGTGGTGTTGACAGTGGCCACCAGACCCAGCTTCTCCGTGACCGCCGCAACGGCGGAGACGATCGTCAGCAGATCGTGCCGGCCGGCCACCCCGATCTCGGTCACCTCGCCGTTCCGCTCGGGCATGCGGAGGTCGTCGGCGAGCAGCAGGTAGTCGAACCGGCCGCGCTCTGCGGTCCGGGCCAACCGGGCGATCGCGTCGAAGTCGATCTGGCTGCCCTGCCGGCCGCCCTTCCACACCGTCGTGGTGGGGTTGACCGGGAAGAGAACGCCCAGGTGGAGTCGGCGCCGTCCAAGGTTCACTGCGGGCTTCCTAGGGTGTAGACGGGCCCGGCGACTCCGGCCGTCCCGTGGTCGGGGGCGGATCGCGCGGACGCAGTGGCGGGATCCCCCTACGGGACCATGCTGTTGGGCGCCCGGTGCGGCAGCCCCAGGCGCTCGCGGAAACTGCGGCAGCCCTCGCCCCAGGGCGAGACGAGTCGACGCCTGCGCAGTTCGGGGACGGCTTCGTCCACGAAGCGGGCCAGTTCCGTGCCCACCTCGGCGAACACGAGACGGAACCCGTCCACCAGGCCCGTCTGTGCGCGCAGTTGGAGGAAGTCCGCGAACTCGCGGACGCCACCGGTCTCGACCGCGCCGCCGGTCCCCCACGCCCACCGACCGGCCGGCAGCCCGCGGCAGTCCACGAAGAGGTCCGCGATCGTCCTGGTTCCGCCCCCGAGCCGCGGACGAGCGCCGACGACCCGTTCGAGGCGGCCGAAGGCCAGGTCCGCGCGGGCCGCGAGCGGCAGGTCCTCCTCCGAGGTGATCCGCACGGCCGTCACCGGATGCCCTTGAGGCGGGCGCGGGACGATCCCGGGGCCCTTCACCCGGAAGTAGCGGCCCTCGTGGTTCACGGCGCGGACCCTGGTGCCGTCCAGGAACCGTCCGGTGGTGGCGTCTCGGATCTCCGCGCCGTCCTCCCAGCTGTCCCAGAGCAGCGAGACCACCTCGACGAACTCGGCGGCCTCCCCGTACAGCTCGGAGGGGTCCCGGGCAGTGCGCTCCCCGAAGAGCCGGGCTTCCTCGGCGCTCCCGGACACCCGCACGCACCAGCCGGCCCGTCCGGCGCTGACGTGGTCCAGCGTCGCCAGGGCCTTCGACACGTGGAAGGGTTCGAGATGGGTCACGGTCACCGTGGCGACGAGCCCGATCGAGGTGGTCTGCGGGGCGACGTGCGCGAGGGCGGCCACCGGGTTCAACCGGCTCTGGACGATCCGCTGCCGGGCGGGCACGGAGTCCGCCGGGGACGTGAGGGCCTCGTCCAGCGTCACGAAGACCAACGATCCCCGCTCGGCCAGTTGCGCGGCACGTGCACTGCCGGACGCCGCAGGCCGCGCGGATTCCGGTTCGCCGATCTCCACACCCAGGAACACGGGCAACTCCAAGTTCACGTATTTCCGCCGACGAACCGGGCGGCGCTCGCACAATTGAAACGGGACGCGGCGTGAAAACCCGGACCGCCCGTCTTTTTGTGCCACCCTAGTGCGACCGCCCGAGCGGCCACAAGAAATCGGCCCGGCAGCACGGATTCATGAAGGAATTTCCCCGGGGATTGCATCGATCGATGTCAGCGAGGTCTCCCCGGCCAGCGCGGTCACCACCTGGTCCGGGTGTCCGGACCACCAGGAGAACCGCGGAGGTCCAGAAAGGCGGTGGGATCGGAAAACGGCGGCGGCACGATTCGATGGAACGGTCCGGATTCACCCGTGCCCGCACCCGAGCAAGTGTCGGAGAATTCTTGCGCCGCCCGTTCGGCGGGCCTTAGATTCGGCGCCCGTGAGCTCGTTCCCGCTACGGAAGGCCACTCCCCCGAATGGAAACTCTCCGCTCCCTCGTGGGCGACCCCGCACCGTTCCTGGAAACGGTGTGGCGTCGCCGGGCCTGTCTGCTGCGCCCGCCCGCACCGCTCACCGCGCCGGTCACCCTGGCGGACGTCGATGACGTCCTGGCCTCGGGCCTGCTGCGCATCCCGTACCTCGAACTCGTCGCCCAGGGCAAGGCACTGGAGCAGGGGGAGTACACCAGCGCCCATCACCTGATCGACCGCAGCTTCCGCGGCTACGCCGACGTCGCGAAGGTGATGCGCCACGTCGATGCCGGCGCCACCTTGCTGATGCGCAACATCGAGCACTGGCACTCCGGGGCGGCGGCGCTCGTCGGCCGCCTCGGTGCCGAGCTGAGCCGGGGTGTCGAAGCCTTTCTCTTCGTGACCCCGCCCGGCCGGAAGGGGTTCGACTCCCACCGGGACGACGCAGACGTCTTCGTGCTCCAACTGCACGGCAGCAAGCGGTGGCAGGTCCACGCGGTCCCCGCGGACGGGTGCTGGCGGACCGGGCCCGAGCCGGAGCCGGGGCCCGTACAGCTGGAGACCACGGTGCACGCGGGCGAGGTACTCTACGTCCCGCGCGGGGCACCGCACTCGGCCGTCGGTCACAGCGACGGCCTGTCCTTCCACCTGTCGCTGACCGTCCGGCAGCCCGGCACCGCCGACCTGCGCTCGGCCCTCACCCGCCGCTTCGAGGACGGGCTCGACCTCCCTCCGCTCCCGGTGGACCCGGCGGAACTGCGCCGGACCGCGGCGGAGTTGCTCGACCACTACCGGAAGCGGCTGGCCGACCTCACCCCGGAGGAGCTGTGCGCCGCCGTGGAGACCGTCTCGTCCTCGAAGACCGGCGCCGCCTCGACCGAACCACACCGCACCCTGGCGAACCTGGCGGCGGCGCCGGGCGGCTGAGGCCGTGGTGGTGAGCCCCGGGGGACGGGTCCGCAACGCCCGGCCCCGGGCGTTCACCGTCTCGAACTCCGCTGGCCCGGCAGATCAGTAGGGCATCGCCGGAAAGCCCTGAACGCCCACGCCGGCCACCAGCGCGTCCAGTTCCTCCTCCGAGAGGTCCCGCTCCTCGAACCGGTCAGGGCGGGGCACGAACAGCGTGAGCCGCCCGCTGACCGTCGCCTCCTCCCAGGACCGGATCTGCGCGTCCAGTACGTCCGGTGTCGCAGGCCGGTCGCGGTCGACGATCACAGTCGTTCCCGCCGGCACCCGGATGCCGTGCTCGGCCAGCAGCACGCACGGATCCTGGGCCAGGAGCCGTTCCTGGCCCGGATCGGACCAGACGGCGGCCACCGCCGCGCTGTAGCCGGAGGCGAAAGCGGTGCGTTCGGTGGAGTGCATGGCGCGGTCCTCTGCTCTCGGGTGCGATGGGGGTGCGTGCTTCCGCCGGGTCGGGACTTCTCGCGCACGGAGACTCATGCCGGCTGCCGGCCGTCGGGCGGGCAGGCGCCGAGGGCGAACTCGGCGACGGCCGGCTCGGCCAGCGTGTCCAGGCCGGCCAGTGCGGAGAAGGAGGCCGTGTCCCCCGCGCCGAGGGCACAGGGGGCGAGGCCCATGTCGGTGGCGACCAGGTACATCCAGGCGGTCAGGATCCCGGCGTCCTTGAGCGCCAGCGTGTACGGGATCCCCTCGTACTTGCGCATCAGCGGTCCGACCCGGGCCGTGATCACGAACAGGACCTGCGGCGGGCCCGGCATGGTGGCCGTCGCCCGGGCGAAGGACAGCATCCGTTCGGTCTCCGGCCCGGGCGCGGCCACCGGCGCGAGCCGGTGGTGCACCGAGTCGTAGTGGTAAAGGCCGCCGGGCAGGCCCGCACACCGCGAGACCAGCGGGTAGACCTCCAGCTCACCGAGGCCGCCCGCGCCCGGATAGGGCCGGACTCCGGTCGTCTCGCCGTCGCGGTCGCGAAGTTCGAGGCGCTGCACCCGGTGGAGGAACTCGCCGAGCTGGGCCACGGTCACCGGCCGGCTGTCGTCGTGCCCCCGCACGCTGCGGCGCCGTGCCATGACCGTCGACAACGAACCGGACTCCCGGGTCGCGTACGGGGGTGCGGGCAGGGCGATCGAGGAGCGGCCCTCGGCGGCGGCCGTCCGCCCGAGGTCCGCCGCCGGCAGACCGCGGAAGCGGTCGGTGGCGCCGATCGGGGCCGCGTGGCGCTCCGGGCGGGAGCGGTCGTGCAGCCAGAGTTCCTCCGCCGACCAGAGGGCCATCGGTGCCGCACAGGTCTCGGCCTCGGCTTCCTCCGGGGTCAGCAGGAGACGAGCGGAGAGCAACTCGTCCAGCAGGACCCCCGCTGCCGACTCGTCGCCCCCCGCCTCCTCTGCTACCTCGCCGAGGCCGATCTCCTCCGCACAGGCGCGGGCCAGGACAGCGGCCAGCCGGAACCAGGGGCAGCTGATCCCGACGGTGCCGAGCGGCGAGTACGCCACCATCCGGCCCTGCTCGGCCCGCAGCACCGCAAACCTGGACATCCGGTAGACCGCTCCGGGCCGGTGGCGGCGCTGCGGCGGAACGCTCTGGGCGCCGATGCGGCGGGGCACGACGTCCAGCAGGGCGCGGGCTCCGACGGAGACCCGGCGTTCCAGCCAGGAGTGCAGCAGCAGCCGGCGCACCAGCAACTGGGTCGACAGCAGCCGTGATTCGCCCTCCAACCCCGTGACGAGTTGGGCGATCTGAAGATCGCTCAGCCAATTCTCCACCATCCGCAGCAGCACCGCGCGGCGCCCTGCCTCCAGCCCGGGAAGACGCAGCCGGTAGCGGGACTGTTCGAGGACGAGCGAGCCGCCCGGCTCCTCGGTCAGCCGAGCGTCGCTGCGGAGCCGGTAGCTCTCGGTCTTCACCGTGCCCGGCAGGGGAGTTATTCGGTTCACTGGTTCTTCGTGCTTCCGGTACTGGGACGGCCGTACGGCACGTCGGCAGGGCTTGTGGTGATCGATGACTCGCGGCCGTCGAACCGCAACTCTGCTGGTGGCGACGCACCCTGACGGAGTGCCTGCGATGCGACCGCTCACAGAGAGGAACAGGATCGGGCCCACCATCGGCTCACGATTGCACGAAACCCTGCCACCGACCGGACGCTGCGGCCCCGGCCGAGGCCGCGTTCACCCGTTCTCGACCACCAGGTGCTCCTCGACCCAACTGTCGGAACCGTCGGCCTCCATGAGCAACTCGGTGACGAGCTCACGGCCCCGCTCCTCCGCGGCGGCCCGGAACGTGCTGACCAGCAGTTCCACCAGTCCCTCGGTCACTCGCGCGATCCGCGGCCCACCAGCCGGACCCGGCGCCGCCACGGGCGCCGCCGCACCCTGCTCCTCGGCGGCGCCGACAAGGAGTTCCGCGCTCGACGAGGCGACCAACTCCTCGGCGGCGCCGACGATCCGGTCCAGCGAGCGGGCCAGGCACCGCAGGGCGGCCATCGGCGGGACGCCCGTTCGGACGAGCTCCATCGTCGCCCGGTGCACTGCCGGCCGTGCGACGGTCACGGTGCCGTCCGCCTCCCATCCGAGCATGCCGTGCCGGTTCAGGGAGTAGAACACCGCAGGCTGGTCGCGCACCGCGCAGTTGACCGCGGAGGCGAGCCGGGCCTCCTCGTCGCCGCGGTCCCCCACCCCGAGGAAGGCCGCGATGGACACCAGGTTGAAGCCCTGGCGCTGCAGGTGGACGATGTGCCGCAGCCGGCGGACGTGAGTCTCGTCGTAGTACCCGACCCGCCCCCGGCGGGCCGGCGGCGGGAGCAGCTTGCGGGACTGGTGGGCCCGGATGTTGCGCGGCGACATCCCGACCAGTCTGGAGATCTCCTCGACCGCGTAGGACGCGTCCGAACGATCCGAGTGGGGCGCGGCCTGCGGCGGAGTCGGTTCCATCTGTTACTCCTCGGTGGTGCCATGGCGCGCTGGGGCTGCGTCGAAATCCGCGAAGATCACGCCTCGGTAGTGTGTTTCACGGCCCACGACACCCCCGGGTTCACCGGCCCCGGCACGGCAGTGAACCCGTGGAGGTAGGCGAGCATCGGCAGCGCAAGACCTCCGGGGTTCGGATGCTTCCGGTGGACGGGAAGGCCAAGTCGTGGACGACGGCCCTTGGGCCGGCTGGCCAGAACGGTGGGCCGGCGCGGACTGCGACGTGCGGACGGCCGTGGGCGCGATCCCGTCGGAGGTCAAGGACGAGTTCAGGTACGACGAGGTCCCCTGGCGGCGATTCCGACGCTTCTACGGCCCGGGCGAGAAGATCCCCGGCCTGCTCGCCACGCTCGCGTCCGGGGATGCCGAAGCCGCTGACAGGGCCGCCGCCGGTGTCGGGGGCGGTGGTGGGGGTGGGGGTGTTGGTGCTCTTGGCGGCTCCGAAGGTCTGGGGGGTCGTGGTGTCGTTGAGGCTGTTGCCGGTGATGTCGTGCTGGACGGTTCCGGTCCGGTTGCCGGTCGCGTCGTAGGTGTAGGTGTTCCAGCAGGGTGCCGGGCCGCCGACGCTTCGGCCGCCGCCCCGGACCACCCGAGATCCCGAAGAGAGCGTGGGTCGACGACCCCGCCAAGCGCAGGGAACCCACACCACAAACCTCATGGCGTCACGGCCGTCTCACCGGACTTGAAATCTTCCGCGACGTCAACTGTGCTTGCAGTCGCCCTGTGGGCTGGCTGCCGGCGGAACGCACTGGTAGTGAGTGTCTGCGGCGTGATGGCTCAGGAAGCGGCCGATGCACTGGTCCTTGCCGGTACGGCCGTGCGTCGCGCAGAAGGCGAGTGCTGCATCTCCGTCGCTGAAGGGGCCCGGATCGTAGATGACCCAGTACCCGGGGCGCAGTGAGGCGAAGTCGCCGCTCCGCAGGACCTGGGCCCCGGGTACGTCGGCCCGGACCTGTGCCAGCCGTTGGTCCAGTCCGGCGGCACCAGTGGAGACCGGCTCGGAGTAGAGCTGGGCGATCCAGCTGTCCACACTGTCCTCTCCTGCCCCCGCAACTGTTCTGGCAGCCGCCGACGGTGACGCCGGGGGCGGACTTGACGGCAGATCCGGGGCCGGCGCGGGAACCGGAGTCGAAGTTGCCTGCACTGGAGCACTCCCCGGTGGATCCGGGGCCGGCGCGGGAACCGCAGCCGAGGCTGCCTGCGCTGGAGCACTCCCTGGCGGCTCAGCCCCCGATGGGGATGGACGAAGCCAGGGCCCGACGACTCCGATCACTGCCGCGATGATGGCGGCTGCGGCACCGATGAGGGCCACCGTGATCCTCGGCGACGGCGTAGGCGGTGTGCCACTGGTCATCATCACTCCCGTGCGCATCCCGTTGGCAGAAACTGACTGGGAATCACGATGCTGGCGGGTTGGGTAGAGCCGCCCTGCGACTGCCGCCTTTGCTGCCTTATCGTTACGAACGACACACAACGGTGCCCGCGCCGGGCGCCATGGCCCGCGGTGTCCTGCTGGTTGCGGATCTGCTCGACCTCATCTGCGCGCGGAACGGCGGACGGACCAGGCCGACCTTGGCCGCCGTCCGGACGCGGGCGTTGACGTGACGGAAACGGCCGTCGTCGCCTGGATTGAACCTGCGGGACGTGTACGGGGGCGAGCCTGTCCCGCTGAACACGTCGCCCACCTCGGGGCCACCTTGCCGGCGGCCGCGCACCAGCGGAGGAACATCAGGCGGTACCTGCCCCGGCTTTGCCGGTCCTCCCCCGACAGCAGTCAGCTGGTGCGCGGATCCGTGGGCTGCTCGGCCTGGAACGTGTAGCGGACCGTCGCCACCAAGGAGACGACGCGCCCCCGGCCCCAGGTGGTGGCAACGTCAGCGGCCACGTTCGTCCTCCCAGGTCAGGGTGTGCAGGCGCCCGGAGACATTCCAGCCGCGGTCGATCGCGGGGCCGGCAATGGCGCGCAGGACGGCGATGACGGCCGCGGCGGTGGTGGCCTTCGGCATGACCCACACCTGCTCCAATCCGTGCTCGTCCTGGAGGGCGAGCCGTCATCGACACACCGCCGTTGCGATACCAACCGGTGCTGCAAGAGCTCACCGACATTCCCCACGCGCACAGACGACCAGCGCTCTCCAGACCAGCCGACAAGTGGTCACGGTGCCCACCTATGCAGCCACCTCGGCCGATGTTGCATCCGCCGCAATACCGCTCGTCAGTCCAAGTAGACGCCGGCGAAGGTCCCGTCGAAGCCGAGGGTCACCCGCGCGGCGTCGGTCGAAGGGTGGTGGGTCCAGGTCGGGCTGGCGATCAGGGCGTCGAAGTCCTTGCGGGTGATCTCCGACTCCAGCCACTCGTTTCCGCAGCGGCACCGCACCCAGACGTTACGGCGGTGGTTGAGCAGCAGCCAGTCCCGGCGGGCCTGGCAGGCCGAGCACGCTACCGGCATCCCGCGCAGCGCCAGTTCGGCCGGGTGCAGGAGGCCGCGGACGGCCTCCGAACCGCTGGGGGTCTGGGTCTCGTACTCCAGTTGCAGGAGCGGGTCGGAGGCGGCCGGGACCGGGGTGCTGATCGGGGCCGGGGCGGTGGTGGTGTGCTCGGTGGTTCTGGTCACGGACTCTCCGTTCGCGGTGCTCGGGTACTTGCGTAACACCTGGTGGAACCGGGTGTCGAGGGGTTTCGGCAGGATCAGGTGATGGGCCGACCGCAGGGGCCGGCGGGTTGTCGGTTCAGCGGCGTGGTGCCGGGCGGCGCGGGTCGGTCGAAGGCTGTGCCGCTGTCGGCTGGGTGGCGCGTTCCTGCGTCGGCCCGGTCCTGGCCCGGGTGCCGGGCGCCGTACGGGTGCGGGAGTGCCCGGGGTGGGCGGGCAGGTCGGCGAGGCGGCAGATGCGCCAGACGAGGACATCGGTGGTGTCGCGGGCGGTTTCCAACTCCCGCCGCTCGACGGCCTTCTCCAGGAGGGCCTTGGGGTCGTGGCCGGCCTTCTCGGCTTCCGCCAGGACGGCGGCCAGGGCGTCGTGCTCGCGGGCTGGGCCCTTTGGGCTCTCGGCGGCGCCGAGGACGGTGCGGATGGTGGCGTCGTGGCGGAGGCGCTCGCCCTCCGGGAGGGCGCGGCCGATCTCGCGCATCGTTCGCTTGGGGGTGGCTGCGGCCTGCCGGTAGGCGGCGCGCAGGTGGTCGGCGGCCTGGCGGCAGGCGGCGGCCTGCTGGGCGTGGCCTCGGGCGGAGTGCCAGCGGGCGGCAGCCAGGGTGACCAGGACGAGGGTGGACAGGACCATAGCGGTGGCGCCGCCGTCCTCTCCACGTCCGAGCGCGTTGCCGGCCTGGACGATTCCGCGGGCGGCCGAGCGCAGCGCACGGATATCGGCGTTCTCGGCGCGGATGTGGCTGCGGGTGGCGCGTTCGAAGGCGCGGGCGGCGTCTCGGAGTTCGGCGCGGGTGGCGGCCGGGGAGGTCTGGGCGAGGGCGTCGAGGAGTTCGCCGGCGCCGACGAGCTGGGCGGCGGCTTCGTCGTCGTCCTGGTCGAGGACGGCGGCGGCGTGCTCGGCGGCGTGAGCGGCGTCCCGGCGGCGCCCGGGAGCGGAGCGGCCGGTGCGGGCCGGGTGGTTGTCCGGCTCCGGGGTGGCGGGTGCGGCGTCGAGGCGGAGGCGGATACGGGGCAGGGAGACCAGCTTCCGCCAGTGGAACCCGAACGCCCTCGCCGAGCTGCACCAGTGCCTCGACCTGCTGGTCGACGACGGCGCCCTGCCCGGCGGGGTCATCCTCCACGGCACCCGGGACGACCGACCCGAGTTCGCCTCCTCCGGGATCGCCGCGCCGGAATGCGGGGACACCCTCCCCGGCCCGAACACCGTGTACGACGTCGCCTCGCTGACGAAGGTGCTCGCCACCTGGCCGCTGATCGGGGTCGCGAACGGCATCACCGTGGACACCCCGGTACGCGAGCTACTGCCCGACGTACCGGACCAGGCGCCCGGTGGGCGGGTGACGGTCGGGCAGATCCTCGCCCACACCTCCGGCCTGCGGGCCGACACGCGCCTCGACCAGTACCGGGGCCGCACCGAACCGCTCGCCACGCTGATCTGCGGCGAGCCGCTCATCGCCGAGCCCGGCGCAGGCCACCGGTACATCAACCGCGGATTCATCCTCCTCGGCCTCGCCCTCACCGCCGTCCACGGCGGTCGCCTGGACCGACTCGCCACCGACCTCTGGCAGTCGCTCAGCATGACCGGTACCACCTACGGGCCCGTCGGCCGCTCCCCCGAGGTCGCCCCGACCGAGCAGCGCATCCCCGGCAGCCCGCGCCTGTGGGGCATCCCGCACGACGACAACGCCACCCTGCTCGGCGGCGTCGCCGGCCACGCCGGTGTCTTCACCACCCCGGCCGACCTGGCCGCGTTCGCCGGCTGGCTCCTCACCGCCTACGCCCTCGACGTGGGCCTCGGCAGCTGGCTGCGCACCAGCATGGAACCGAAGGCCGAGATCGAACCCGGGCTCCATCGCGGCCTGGCCTGGATCCTCGCCGACGACGGCCGGGTCGCCTACCACCACGGCTTCACCGGCACCAGCCTCTACCTCGCCCCGAGCACCGGCCGCTACCTGGCCATCTGCACCAACGCCGTCTACCACCACCAGGACAACCGCACCCGGCTCGCCCCGCTCCGCAACCTGGCGCTCAAGGCCATCACCACCGATTGAAAGGCCGCTGCCGTGGCCCAGGCCACGCTCGCGACGCTCACCGCCCTCCGGCTCGGCGGGCCCGCCGGCGCCGTCCCCAAACCTCTCCGACCCCGGGGGCCGGCTCGACGCCGCCCGGGCGATCGGCGCCCAGGAGCAGAACGGGTGCCGCAAATCCCGATACAGGGCGATACCTTGCTTGCTTCTGGCGCCAACCGGCACCGCCGCAGCCTCCTCGTGGAGCAGAGCGGCCCCGCCGTCCGGCAGGCCGGGTCGGTCTCAATCCACGGGTCACCGCCGCCCCGGCCACTCACTGGTCCGTCCTCGGCTGCCCGGTTCACCGGGACAGCGGTGATGACTCTAGCGGCGATGATCCTTCAGGCGGTGGCGGTGCACAGTGAGTGGCCCGGCTGGCTCGGGGCCGCAGGAGCCGCTACGCCGCAGGTTGGCGGCTCGCGTCACACGAGGGCATAGGCCTCGGCCTGGCGGTCGATGAGGTGCGGGGTGATGCCGGCGAGGACCAGTCGCCGGTAGGGCACGCTCTCGCGGTGGGCGGCCAGCGCGTTCTCGTCCTCGTACTCGGCGAAGACGACGAAGGCGCCCTGGTCCCGCAGGGAGCGGACCACCCGGAAGGAGAGCACGCCGGGCTCGGTGAGCGCGGCCTCGGTGACGGCGGGGAGCAGGTCGGCGACGTGCTGCTCGGCGCCGGTGTCGGCGAGCCAGTCGGTGATCACGACGAGGGACACGGCGGGTCCTTCCGGGGTGGTGCGGGACGGTCCTGGTGATGGGGGCGGTTCGGGCGGAGGGTCAGGGGATGGTGACGACGATCTTGCCGCGGGTGTGGCCGGCGGCGTTGAGGCGGTGGGCGTCGGCGGCCTGCTCCAGGGGGAAGGTCGCCGCGACCTCGACGGTGAGCCGACCGCTCTCGGCGAACTCGGTCAGGGCGGTGAGGTCGGCTGCGTCGGGGCGCACGAAGACGTAGCGCCCGCCGAGGTCGAGGACCGCGCCGTCGGCGACGGAGGCGAGACGGCCGCCTTCCGCCAGCAGCGCCGGCGAGATCCGGAGGGCTTCGCCGCCCACCAGGTCGAGTACGGCGTCGACGCCGCCCGGCGCCAGCGCGCGGACGCGCTCGGCCAGGCCGTCGCCGTAGGCCACCGGCTCGGCACCGAGACTGCGAAGGTAGTCGTGGTTGCGATCGCTGGCGGTGCCGATCACCCGGGCGCCGAGGGCGACAGCGATCTGGACGGCGAGTGAGCCGACCCCGCCGGCGGCCGCATGGACCAGTACGGTCTCGCCCGGCTTGAGTTCCAGGGCTCGGGTCAGCGCCTGGTAGGCGGTGAGACCCGCCAGCGGCAGGCCGGCGGCCTGGACGAAGTCGAGGTTGGCGGGCTTGCGGGCGAGGGTTCGCACGGGCGCGGCGACGTACTCGGCAAAGGTGCCGCGGCGGACCATGTCCTCGCGGACGTAGCCGATCACCTCGTCGCCCGGCGCGAACTCGGTGACTCCGACGCCCACCCGCTCCACGACCCCGGCGACGTCCCACCCCGGGATCACGGGGAAGACCACGTCCAGCACGCCGTCGAGGTAACCGGCCTGGATCTTCCAGTCGACCGGGTTGACCGACGCCGCCACCACGCGGACCAGGACGGAGTCCGGGCCGAGCTTGGGCTCGGGCACGTCCCCGTATTCCAGGACGTCCGGTCCGCCGTAGCTGCGGTAGGTGATGGCCTTCATGGGTGGTGCTCCTCGCAAGAAGTGTTGACTCACTCGATGGTTCATCCCATTAAGTAATGCCGAAACGGTAGGACTAGACAGTTGAGGATGTCAAGTAATTCTCCGCTCCTGCCCGCGGGTCTGCCGACGCGCGCGAGGGGGCGGCGATCGCGGGCGCCGAAGTTCATCGCGCCGCACTTGCGGTTACGCTCGGCCTTGCTCTGGCCCCAGGGGTTCTCGCACTTTGCCTGGCACACCTCGATGAGCCGGTCGATCGCCTTGCCCTGGGTCGCGAAGCCGGACTCCTCGGTCTGCCGTCCGGAGGCGTTGCGGAAGCGGATCACGTAGGCGTGCGGGCACGTCGACCACCGCGACTGCGGGTGCTCACAGGTCCTGAAGAAGGTGCCCATGCCGTGCGCCAGGGTCCTGGTTGCCATCGTGTGCGGTCTCCATCGCGTCCACTGCTGACGATGTGCTGACCGCAGATGGTCCTCCACACCCCCGGCCTGGGAAGAAACGCAAATCACGTGGTACGTGGCGGAACTTCATCGGGCGGCCCCACGCGGACGTCGTCCGGGCGCGGGACGAGTGGCAGGCCGCCTCCGACCGCTTCGGCGAGGTCCAGGGCTACCCCCGCGACCGCCTGCCGGCCCCCGAACTCCCCGGCACCCCCTCAAGCCCCGCGGACGAGTACGCCGACCTGGCTGTTCATCGGCATGGACCAGCCGGATGGACCGGCGGTCCACACCACCCTCACGACGACAGCACGACCTCGATCCGGCCCGCGCGGGCATCATCCTGCGTGGGTCGACGCCTCACGGACTCCGACCACCCGTGCCCATGCCCGGTCGGACCGATGCCGACTCAATGCCGGCTTGCCGACGGCTCGCCAATTGACGCGCGATCAGGCACGCGGAGCGCCACCGTCCGCCGCCAGGCGCGTGAGCCACTCACGCAGCAGGCGCTGCTCCGCGTCGCTCAGGACATCGGAGTCGTCGGGGAGGGCGGCGCGCAGCGCGCGGGCCGCCGCGGCGGGACCGGACTCGGCGGCGGGAATCGCGGGCTCGGCGCGAGTGACGGCAGCGACCATGGACTCGCGCAGGACGGTCAACAGCGCCGGGTTGCGGCGGTCCGCGGGCGTGGAGTGCCAGGTGGTGACTGCGCCCTCGCCGGTTGCCCGGATGATCTGGGCGGCCAGTTCCTCGTCGACGCGCAGCCATCCCCCGGCCGCCAGCCGGCGCACCCGCCCGTGGAGGATCTCCAGGCCCGAGCGGTGTGCTGCGTCCGATCCCGGGCTGGTGGCCCGGCTCATCACCGCGAACAGCTCGGGGCGGGAGACCCCGAACTCGACCACCACGTCCCAGCCGCGCCGCAGCTCCTCCACCGGGTCCTGTGAGGCGGGGTCGAGCTGCGCGCGCTTCCTCTCCAGGAACTGCGCGTAGCCGTGCTCGGCGACGGCCTCGAGGAGCCCCTCCTTGTCGCCGAAGAGGCGATAGATGGCCGGCGGCTGCGTTCCGGCCGCGGCGGCGACCGCGCGGGTGCTCACCGCGTCAGGGCCGCCGTTCTCCAGCAGCTCGACGGCTGCCTCGACGATGCGGCGCCGAGGGTTGTCGGTTGAGTCACGCGTAGCCATGAACCGATGGTACCGAAGATCTGTTCCCATCGGAATTTCCAGTGTTACCATTGAAATGATTCCACTGGAAGCATCGTCGGGAGAACCTCGTGATCATCGTTACCGGAGCCACCGGAAAGCTCGGCCGCCGCACCGTCGAGCGCCTCCTGGAGCGCGTCCCCGCCGACCGCGTCGGCGTCAGCGTCCGCGACCCCCGCAAGGCCCAGGACCTCGCCGACCGCGGCGTCCGTGTCCGGCAGGGCAGTTTCGACGACCCCGACACGCTCGTGCACGCCTTCGAAGGAGCCGAGCAGCTGCTCCTCGTCTCCCTCGACCGCACGGGCGAGGAGTGCGTCAGCGGCCACCGTGCCGCCATCGACGCCGCCGTGAAGGCCGAGGTCGGCCGCATCCTCTACACCAGCCAGACGGGCGCCGCCCACGACTCCCGCTTCCCGGCCTGCCGGGACCACGCCAGGACCGAGGACCTGCTGCGTGCCACCGGCCTGCCCTGGACCGCGCTGCGCAACGGCTTCTACGCGGCCAGCGCCCTGCAGTTCCTGGAGTCCGCCCGCCACACCGGCGATATCGCCCTTCCCGCCGACGGCCCTGTCGCCTGGACCGGCCACGACGACCTCGCCGAGGCCACCGCGGCGATCATCCTCGATGAGGGCCGCTTCGACGGGCCCACCCCGCCGCTCACCGGCCCGGCGGCACTCGACTTCGACACCGTCGCCGAGATCGCGTCACAGGCCACCGGGCGCCCCTTCACCCGCACCGTCGTCCCCGACGACGCCTTCCGCGAGCAGGTCCTGGCGCACGGCGTCCCGGCCCCGATCGCCGACCTGCTGCTGGGCATCTTCGACGCAGCGCGGAATGGCGAGTTCACCACGGTCGACCCGACGCTCGCCGAGCTGATCGGACGGGAACCCGCCACCTTCCGCTCCCAGTTGGACCATGCCTGGGCCGAATAGATCCAGCGGGGCACACAGACGGCCCGGCCTGACTCGGCGCCCACGAAGGCTCGTTCTCCGTCGCCCGGGGCCGTCGATCGCAAGATCGGCGGCCCCGGGCACAGACCCCGGGCTCCGCACCGGATTCCGCACCATCCCGAAGGTTCCCGTGCGCCACCCCCAATCGGTGCTGGTCACAGGATGTCGCCGGGTCTGCCGAGGGTGGCGCGCCGGGCCCGTGCCGGGTTGCGGCAGTCTCGGCATCGGGGCGTCATGGCAGGAGAGACGCGCCAACCGCTGTACCGGGCGTGGGACCTTCCGTGGCAGCTCAAGAGTGCAGGAGACCTTCATGCAGACCGTGCGCACCTCGCAACAGATCAGCCAGGACGTCATCGCCTACATGGAACCCGCCCTCCGCGCGGCCGTGGCCAGGCTCGACGAGCCGGTGCGGCGGATGACGGAGTACCACTTCGGGTGGGTGGACGCCGGAGGCGGTCCGACGTCACCGGTCGGATTCCGGCGGCGGCCCGCGCTGCTCGCCCTGCTGTGTGCGGGGAGCAGCCCACAGGCATGGGACGCGGTCCGCACGGCGGCCGTCGCCGGCACACTGATGTCGGCCGGTGGGACGGTCCACGACGACATCATCGACCGCGAGATGCTCCGCAAGGGCCGGCCGACCCTCTGGGCGGAGTTCGGTGAGCCGGCCGCGATCCAGGTCGGGGTCGCGCTGCACTGTCTCGCCTTCGAGCTCCTTGCGGAGACGGGGGACCGGGTCTCCGTGGAGCTGATCGCCCGGGCCGCGCGCGCGATCCGGGAGTGCTGCTCGGGGCAGGTCAGCGACCTGGAGTCCGAGGGCACCTCCACGATGAGCCTGGACCTCTCACTGGAGCTGCTGGAAAGCACCATCGCCCGGCCCACCGCCGGTGTCTGTCTTGCCGGTGCGCTGGTGCGGGGCGCGGGCGAGGAGGAACTGGTCGCCTCCGAGCGGTTCGGCCACCACGCCGGGATGGCGATGGCCTTCTTCGACGACTGGGAGGGTGTCTGGGGCACTTCGCGCGACGCCCTCGAAGATCCGCTGGCCGACCTGCGGCGACGCAAGTCCCGGGCCTTCGCCGCGGTGGCCCTCGGCAACGCCGGCCCGGCCCGTGACCAGCTCGCCGCCTTCTACGACGACGCCTCCGAACCGACCCTCGACCGGCTCCGGCACGTCGCCGGCCTGATCGAGGAGTGCGGAGGCCGCGCCTGGGTGGAGGCGCAGATCCGTGAGCACATCGGGCTGGCCCTCGCCGTCCTGCCGCGGGCTGTCCCGGACCCGGTGGCGCAGGCGGAACTCGCCGCGTTCGTCAGCGCCATCGCGGACGAGCTGCGCTGACGGAGGTCGCGAAGGGCGCGAGCCTCCGGGGACGGGCGGCCCCGCTCCCGACCGCCCCCGCAGCGCTGCGCCGGGGGGTGTCCGGAGCTCGTGGGCGGCCCCTCCACCGCCGCGCCCGCATCCGGCTGCGCCGCTGGACCAACGCCCGGTGAAGCGTCGCCCCGGCTCGTCCACCCATGCGCACCGGCCTGACCGGACCGGACCGGGGTCCGCTGTCGCTTCCGCCGACCGCAGCCACCGCGTGACCGCGGGTGGGCGGGCCGCCGACGTGCGAGGACGGACACACAGGCTTCCGTGTCGTCCGGGTGAGAGTTCCGGAGCCGGGGCGTGCCCCGCCACCCCGGCGGCACGCACAGGCTATGCCTGTCGGGACGAGCGGAGCCGGCGGATAGGACAGGAGCGGACGGTGCTGTCCAGGACGAGGGCCCGGATGCGGGAGGGAGCCGGGCGGGCGACGGAGGCGACCGCGGTCGCGCTGGACCGGCGCCTGCCCCTGTTCGACGGCGCGAAGGGAGTGGTCCGGAAGATCTTCCCTGACCACTGGTCCTTCCTGCTGGGCGAACTCGCGCTCTACAGCTTCGTGCTGCTGCTCCTGACCGGCGTGTTCCTCACGTTCTTCTTCGATCCCTCCATGGCGGAGGTGGTGTACCGCGGCCGCTACGCACCGCTGGAGGGGATCCGGGTGAGTCAGGCCTACTCCTCGACCCTCGCGATCAGCTTCGATGTCCGCGGCGGCCTGCTGGTCCGCCAGATGCACCACTGGGCGGCCCTGCTCTTCACCTCCGCCATCGGCGTCCACCTGCTGCGGGTGTTCTTCACCGGGGCCTTCCGTCGCCCCCGCGAGGTGAACTGGCTGATCGGCCTGACCCTCTTCCAGGTCGCCCTCCTGGAGGGCTTCGCCGGCTACTCCCTGCCGGACGACCTGCTCTCCGGCACCGGCCTGCGCACCGCGCAGGGCTTCGTGCTGTCCGTCCCGCTGGTCGGCAGCTACCTGGCCTCCTTCCTGTGGGGCGGCGACTACCCGGGGCAGGACATCGTCCCGCGGCTCTACACCACCCACATCCTGCTGCTGCCCGGCCTGCTGGTCGCGCTGATCACCGCGCACCTGATCCTGGTCTTCCACCTGACCCACACCCAGTGGGCCGGGCCGGGGCGCACCAACCGGAACGTGGTCGGCAAGCCGCTGTTCGCGACGTTCACCGTCAAGACGGTCGCCCTGATGATGGCGGTCTTCGGCGTCCTGACGCTCGCCGCCGCGATCGCCCAGATCAACCCGATCTGGCAGTACGGGCCGTACCGCCCGGACCAGGCGTCCACGGACGCGCAGCCCGACTGGTACATGGGGTTCATCGAGGGGGCGCTGCGGCTGATGCCGGGTGCCGAGACGAGCCTGTGGGGCCACACCGTCTCCTGGAACCCGCTGATCCCGGCCGTCCTGTTCCCGCTGCTCTTCTTCGCCTGCCTCTACGCGTACCCGTTCCTGGAGCAGTGGGTCACCGGGGAGCACGGTGAGCAGCACCTGTGCGACCGGCCGCGCAACCGGCCCACCCGGACCGCGCTGGGGGTGGCCGGGACGGTGTTCTACGCGGTCCTGCTGGTGGCGGGTGGTCAGGACGTGGTGGCGCGGCTCCTGGACGTGTCGGTGGAGGGCCTGGACCGGGTGCTGCGGGTGCTGGTGTTCGTCGGTCCGGTCGTGGCGTTCTGGCTGGCCAAGCGACTGGCGCTGGCGCTGCAGGCGCACGAGCGGGAGCTGCTCGTGGAGGGGGCGGAGTCCGGGTTCGTCCGGCAGGGCATCGAGGGCGGCTTCCACGAGGGGAACCGACCGCTGCCGCGCGGCCGCCGGTACGCGCTGACCGTGCGGAACATGCCCCGTCCGCTGCCCGCACCGGCGCGGGGTGCGTCGCGGCGGGAACGGCTGCGGGTGCGGGTGAGCCGCTGGTTCTACCGGGACCGGGTGGAGCTGCCGACGCCCGCGGAGATCGCCGGGGCCGCGCCGGAGGAGGGCGTGACGCCCGACCGGGCCGGCGTGCCGGGCGACTGAACCCCGGGGGCGACCTCGCCCGCCGACGGGCGACCGGTGGCGGTGGGCGACCGCGTGTCAGTCCTCCCGGCCCGCGTACTGGAAGTACGCCCCGAAGACTCCGGCGGCCGTCACTCCGGCGCCGATCAGGACGATCCACAGCGCGTAGACCACCCCGAGGCCGAGCAGGGCCAGCCCCGCCGCGGTGAGCGCCGGGTAGTAGCTGCGGGGCCCGAAGAACTCCAGCGGGCCGGCGCCCTCGACGATCTGCGCGTCGGTGCGGTCCTGGGGGCGTCCGCTGTGCCGGGTGTGCTGGACCCAGAAGAAGAACGCGACCAACGTCGACATCAGGAAGGCGATGGTGAGCGCGGCCTTGCCGGCGGGCTCGCTCGCGAAGTAGCCGTAGACGACGGCGGCGGCGCCGAAGAACGCGGCGATGCCACCGAACAGGCAGGACTCGCCCTTCACCGGCTCTCCTCCAGGGCGTCCATGGCCTGCCGTGAGTAGTCGGGGTGGTGGAGGTCGAAGGCCGGGCCCTCGGACCGGATGCGCGGCAGCGCGTGGAAGTTGTGGCGCGGCGGCGGGCAGGAGGTGGCCCATTCGAGGGAGCGCCCGTAGCCCCACGGATCGTCCTCGGTGACCTTCGGCGCATACCTGGCCGTGTGCCAGACGTTGTAGAGGAACGGCAGGGTGGACGCGCCGAGCAGGAACGCGCCGATCGAGGAGACGGTGTTGAGGGTGGTGAAGCCGTCCGAGGCGAGGTAGTCGGCGTAGCGGCGGGGCATGCCCTGGGCGCCGAGCCAGTGCTGGACCAGGAAGGTGGCCTGGAACGCGGGCAGCAGCAGCCAGAAGTGGATCCGCCCGAGCCGTTCGTCCAGCATCTTCCCGGTGATCTTGGGCCACCAGAAGTAGAACCCGGCGAAGGTCGCGAACACGACCGTGCCGAACAGCACGTAGTGCAGGTGGGCGACGACGAAGTAGCTGTCGGTCACGTGGAAGTCGATGGGCGGCGCGGCCAGCAGCACCCCGGTCAGCCCGCCGAGGAGGAAGGTGACCAGGAACCCGAGGGAGAAGAGCATCGGTGTCTCGAAGGACAGCGAGCCGTTCCACAGGGTGCCGACCCAGTTGAAGAACTTCACCCCGGTCGGCACCGCGATGAGGAAGGACGCGAGGGAGAAGAACGGCAGCAGCACCTGGCCGGTGGCGAACATGTGGTGCGCCCACACCACGGCGGAGAGTGCGGTGATGGCGATCGTCGCACCGATCAGGCCGTAGTAGCCGAAGACCGGCTTGCGGCTGAAGACCGGCAGGATCTCGGTGACGATGCCGAAGAAGGGCAGCGCCACGATGTAGACCTCGGGGTGGCCGAAGAACCAGAACAGGTGCTGCCAGAGCAGCGCGCCGCCGTTCGCCGCGTCGAAGACGTGCGCGCCGAACTTGCGGTCCGCCTCCAGGCAGAGCAGCGCCGCGGTGAGCACCGGGAACGCGAACAGCGCCAGGATCGAGGTGAACAGCACGTTCCAGGTGAAGATCGGCATCCGGAAGAGGGTCATCCCGGGGGCGCGCAGGCACGCGATGGTGGTGATGAAGTTGACGGCGCCCAGGATCGTGCTGACGCCCGCCACCGCCAGGCCCATCGTCCACAGGTCGGCGCCGGTGCCGGGGCTGTGGACGGGCCCGTTGAGCGGCGCGTAGGCGAACCAGCCGAACGCGGCGGCGCCGTCGGTGGTCAGGTACCCGCCGACGACCATCAACCCGCCCAGCAGGTAGACCCAGTACGTGAAGGCGTTCAGACGGGGGAAGGCGACGTCCGGCGACCCGATCTGCAGCGGCATCACCGCGTTGGCGAACCCAGCGAACGTCGGCGTCGCGAAGAGCAGCATCATGATCGTGCCGTGGATGGTGAACAGCTGGTTGTACTCCTGGTTGCTCATCAACTGCATTCCGGGGCGAGCGAGTTCGGCGCGCATCAGCATGGCGAGCAGGCCGGCGAACAGGAAGAAGCCGAACGCGGTGGTGAGGTACAGGTTCCCGATCACCTTGTGGTCCGTGGTGCTCAGCCAGCGCAGGACCGCCCGGCCGCGCCTGAGCCTGGTGGCGGATCCGGCCGGAGGGGCGGCGACGGTGCCGGTCATGCGGCGGCTCCTCGGTGAACGGGCGGACCGACGGGTGCGTGTTCATGGAACCACCTACCGTGACGACCGCACGGCAGACCCGCCCGGCGCCGCCCGGCCCACGCCGCGCGGCCGGCGCGGAGGACGGCTCCGTTCCCGCAGGTCTGGTCAGGGCCGCGCCGGCGACCGCCTCGCCGCCCCCGAAGGCGGGCGGCGGGGAGTCCACACGGCACTCACGGTGAGTGATCAGCGCGGGGCAGTGCGCGAAGGCCGACCCCGACGATTCCCGGGCGACCCGGCTTGTAGGCTCTCGTGGAACAGCTCTGATTCTTGAAGGGGGAGCCCGGTGCGCGCCCGTCGGTGGACAACTGTGGTCGCTGGAGTCGTCGCGCTGAGTAGCCCGACGGTCGCGTACGCCCGCGGCGGGGGCGGTAGTCACGGCCACGGGTCCGGGGGCAGCGGGGGCGGCGGCAGCAGCCACGGCAGTGGCTTCCACGGGTCGGGCGGCGGCGGCTTCGGTTACGGATTCGGCTCCGGTGTCGGAGCCGGTGGCGGTGGGCTCGTCGCCCTGTTGGTGATCGTGGCCGTGGTCCTCCTGATCCTGTGGTTCGCGCACCGGCGCCGGAAGGCGGCGCAGGCGGTCGGTCTGAACACGGTGTCGGACCGTACGGCGCACCGCGCGGACGCGCAGGCGCGCGAGCGCGCCGCCCGGGTCGGGGCCCGGGTCGACGCCATCGCCGACACGGATGCGACCTTCGACCGCGCCGAGCTCGAGAGCCGGGCCGTCTGGCTGTACGTGACCGCCCAACATGCCTGGACCCACCACGATCACGCCACGTTGCAGCAGATCCTGTCCCCGGTGCTCTACGGCAAGTGGGCCGACGAGCTGCGGGACTACGAGTCACGCGGCGAGGTCAACGTCGTGGAGATCGTCTCCGGCCCGGTGGTCGAGCTGGTCGACGTCGCGAACCGCGCGGGCGAGGTGAACGACACCGTCACCTTCCGGATCACCGCGACGCTCAAGGACTACGTACGCCGCAGCCACGGCCCGGACGCCGTGCGCAAGGACGGCTCGACGCGCCCGGTCGAGTACTGGACGCTGCGCAAGAGCCGGGCCGGAGAGTGGATCGTGTCGTCGGTGGAGCAGGCGGCCGAGGGTGCGCACCACCTGACCAGCGCCATCGAGACGGACGGCTGGGACCAGAAGGAGGTCGCTCGCGAGGCGGTGCTGGAGGTGGCCGGGAAGACCGCGGTCAAGGGTGCGAGTGACATCCTGTCGCTCACCAACATCTCGTGGAGCACGGATGCCGACACCGCCGTCGGCGATCTGAGCGTGCTCGACGGCCGGTTCGACAAGGCGGTCTTCGAGGTCGCCGTCGAGCGGTTCCTCGAAGAGTGGGTCATGAACGACGGCAGCCTGGACTTCACGTCCGTGCGCACGGTCGACCGGACCGTCATGCGTAACGCCGTCGTCAGGTCCGTCACGGTGCGCTCGCTGGTCTCACGCGACCCGATCGTCCTCCGTGTCGCGGTCGACGCGGAGGGCGTCTACTACGAGGTCGACCGGCGCACCGAGCAGGTGCTCCGTGGCGACGCACACAAGCGCAGGCCGCTCACCTTCGCGTTCGATCTCCGGCTGGACGACACGTCGACCGAGGCGTGGACCGTGATCGCCACCGACGTGGAGTAGCTGGAGCCCGCGCCGGGGCCGCGCCGTACGTGCGGTCGCGCCCGGCCCTGCTCCGGCCCCAGGGATTCTCGCGCTTCGCCCGGTGGATCCCGGTGAGCCCGGCACTGGACCCTCCCACCGTAGGGGAGTCCACCATGACGGCGTGCGCGACGAACTTCTCACCATCGGGCGCGTGGCCCGATGACCGCCAGGCACCGGTCGTTCGTTCTCACCGTTCCGAGGGACCTGCCGCCCCGCACGAACGGATCGTCCCCGCCGTCACGGCCTGCGCCGACGCCTTCCTCGACCCGCCCATCGCCAGCCTCGGTCACCGCGGCATCGAGAAGGCCGGGAAGCTGGTGGGCACATGGCTCCGGCGCACCGACGACCCCAGTCGGCCCTGCGCCGGCCCGTCGGGTCCGCCTGGCCGTCTGGTCCGCCAGTCCGCGGGCTCCGCAACCGCCGGCCCGTCGGCGGGTGCCCGTACGGGTACCCGAAGGGGCACCCGGGTCTGCCCTTCGGTCCCTGGCGCCGCGGCCACCGCGCGCGTTATGCAGGAAGGGTTGCTGTTCCACCGCCGGAAGAGGCCCCCCTTGCATGCCCCCTTGCACGCCCGACACACCAGGGCCCAGACCTCCGGACGCACCGGAACGCCGGTCCGTACGCCGCGCGCGGGCGGCCGGGCACCGGGGCCGGACCTGATGGCGCTGCAGGCGACCGCCGGGAACCGGGCCGTCGTCCAGATGCTCCGTCAGGCGGCGGGCCCGGCCGGGCGGACCGGCGCGGCGGTGCAGCGCTCCGCCGTCCACGACGTCCTGAGCACGCCCGGCCGGCCGCTGGAGGCCGCCGTCCGCTCCGAGATGGAGGGCCGGATGGGCGCCGACTTCTCCGCCGTCCGCATCCACGACGACAGCGCCGCCCAGGCCTCCGCCGCCGAGGTCGGCGCCCGCGCCTACACCTCCGGCAACCACGTCGTCATCGGGGCGGGCGGCGGCGACCGGCACACCCTGGCCCACGAGCTCACCCACGTCCTCCAGCAGCGCCGGGGCCCCGTCGCGGGTAGCGACAACGGCTCCGGGCTCAAGGTCTCCGACCCGTCCGACCGCTTCGAGCGCGAGGCCGAGGCCAACGCCGTCCGGGTGATGCGCAAGGCGGTTCCCGGGTCCGCCGCCGCCGACCGGGCCGCCGGGGAACGGGCCGGGCAGCACGCGCACGAGGACGAGCACTGTGCCGGCCACGGCGCGGGCCCCCTGGCCGGGGAAGCGGTCCTGCAACGGGCGGCCGCCTTCCAGCCGTTCAGCAACATGACGGCCGGCAACACGGCGATCGGCGGCATCCAGACCGACGTGCTGGGCGAGGCCGGCCTCGTCTACGCGGGCGGCGGAACCCTCGGCAACTGGGTCTACCTGGAACGGATGCTCAGCAACACCGGGGGCGGATCGTCGCCCGGCGAACCCGCGGACATCACCGCCATCAGGACCGTCGACAGCGGCCTGGTGCGCGCCAACGGGCAGCAGAACGCGGCCACCGCGATGCACGCGATCAACGGCGACTTCACCGCCGGCGCCAACGACACCGCCACGAACATCTTCATGGGCTCGGCCAAGTCGAACACCCAGGAGCACTTCAACAAGGTCGAACGTCCCATCCGCGCCTCGATGCAGAGCGGCACCCACGGACTCGCCGCGGGCTACGAGCAGTGGATCGCCGCCAACCAGCCGATCGACCTCGGCGACGGCAAGATCGGCTTCACCGCCCCGGGGCAGACCGTCCAGGGCACCCAGTCGAGCGCGACGGCCCTGGCGCCCTACCAGCAGTCGCACCCGACCGTCACCCACGTCCTGGACCCGGCCGCCCCCATCAAGAACCCCAACGCCAGGTGGCCCAAGATGATCCACTACCGGGTGACACCGCACTACACGTACAGCAGCGATCCGGCACAGTGGCCCCAGTTCCTGAAGGACAACCTCGCGGCGGCCCAGCAGCTCGTGGACGACGAGCAGCTCAAGCCGGTGAACCAGCAGGACCAGCAGGCACTGGCCAACGAGATCGCGGCCATCAACCTCCTGAAGCTGCGCGCGCACCAGCTGTTCCCCGCGACGTACACCTGCGAGGCCGACTACTACCTCGCCTCCTACAACCCGCAGGCGCCCTGGTACCACGGCCACGACCTGGACACGTACGACGCGGAGGTCTGAGGTAGCCCATGCACGACGACCAGCACGACGACCGACCCGGCGGCGAGCACGACGGCGAGCACGACGGCCCCGGCCGGACGGCGCGCCCCGGGGTCTTCCTCGCCCACGCGCCCGCGGACGCCGACCGGGCCGCCGCCCTGGACACCCGGCTGCGCGCCGGCGGCCTCCGGACCGCCCTGGACGAGTCCCGCGACCTCTCCGACGAGCTGCCGGCCGAACCGGTCCTGCAGGAACTGGGCGCCTGCGGGCTGTTCCTGCTCGTCTGGTCCCGGGCCGCGGCCGACGACCCCCACGTCCTGGAACAGCGCCGGTACGCGGCCTCGTTCGACAAGCCCTGCCTGGTCTGGCCGCTCGACGCGACGGCCCTGCCGCCCGGGGAGGGCCCGGTCGAACGGCTGCCGGCCGGCAGTGACGACCGGGCAGTGGACGCCGCGGTCCACCGGCTGCTCGGCACCCGGCCCTCCGACGCCCGGCCCGCCGACGCGCCCGGGGCGGGCCCGGCGGGCTCCGGGGCCGTGGAGCCCGGCCACTGGACGATCGAGAGTGACGACCCGTCCGGGGAGTCCCTGGACGTCGACCTCACCGCCTCGGCGGACGCGGCCGTGCCGGACGACTCCGTCGAGGGCGGCCACCTGACGGGCACCCACCACCGGGCGGGACTGCGGGGAGAGGTCACCGGCCGCTGGTGGTTCGCCCCGGAGGAGGGCCGGCTCGACCTGGAGCTGTCGTCCTCCTTCGGGCTGCGCCCGCTGCGCGAACGACGGCACCTCCGGATCCTGGACGTCGACGGCCACACCCTCACCGCCGAGGACCTGCACGGCATCGCCGACCCTCGGCACTACCGGCTCACCCGCGACCACTGACCCGGCCCCTCGACGGGCGGGGAGTCACCGGCGAACACCCGCCCCGCTCCCCGCCGTGACACCGCACCGACCCACCGCCGCGCCGCCACACCGGACCCACCACCGCCCCGCCCGTCGCGACGGGTTGCAGTCGCGACGGGTTGCAACCGATCGGGTGCACTGGACGCACGTTCAGACGAAGGCGCCCACCGATCGCAAGCGCCCGGTCCTCCGGCCCAGAAGACTTCAAGGGCTCCACTGTCCACATGGGTGAGAGGACCAAGGTGAAGTCCAGTCAGAATCCGGTGACCGCCGTCCGCTGGAGACGCCGGCTCGCCAGGGCGGCGGGTACCGCCCTGACGTTGACGCTCGTGCCCTTCGGCATGTCGCTCGTCGCACCGCAGGCCGCGAGCGCGGCCACGCTTCCGGGCGGGCTCGGGCCGTGCCTGGGCGCGAACTGCCCGGCAACGTTCCCGCCGGTGAACAACGGCCCCTTCGCGGGCCGCGACGCCGGTGTCAGCATCTTCGTCGGCGGCGACTTCAACGTCCGGGGTTCGGCCGCGGAGGCCGAGGGCCACGTGGTGACCCTCGGCAACTTCGACATGAACAAGGCCGCCGGAGCCAGCGCCGCGTACAACGTCGGCATCGCCGGCGTCGGCTCACGCGTCCCCCCGCCCGACGGCGCCGACTTCCTCACCGCCGGTGGCAACGTCACCGTGGCACCGGGCCAGCGGCTCCTGGCGGACGGCGGCGTCGTCCGCTACGCGGGCACGGCCACCGGCACCATCACCGGCACCAAGACCCAGGACGCGCAGGCCGTCGCGGCCTACGCTCCGCTGCGCGGCCGGCTGCAGACCGCCAGCGAGTGCTACGCCGGGACCGCAACGCCCCGCCCCGCCACGGGCACCGCCGTCAACCAGGGCTACCAGACCCTGTTCACCGGTGACGACACCTCCGCGCTGCAGGTCTTCAACGTCGACTTCGACATCGCCGGCCGCGGCGGCTCGACGCAGGGCATCGCCTTCGCCGGCATCCCCTCGACCGCGACGGTGCTCGTCAACCTCGTGGGCGGTGCCCGCACCATCAACACCTACAGCGGCAGCCTCCAGGACACCGACCCCTGGAACCAGCTCCGCGAGCGCCTCCTGTGGAACTTCCCCACCGCGACGTCCGTCACCCTCACCGGGTCGGGCCAGTTCCAGGGCAGCGTGCTGGTCGGCAACCCGGCCAGCTCCACCACGGTGAACCTGCCCGGCACCGCCGGACGGTTCTTCACCACCGGCTCCCTGCTGCACAACTCCGGTTCGGGCATGACCGGCACCGAGTTCCACGCCTACCCCTTCAACGGCAACCTGCCGGACTGCGGCAACGCCCCGGCACCCACCGCCGCGACCAGCGTGACGAAGGCCGACTCCGCCACCTCGCAGCCGCTGGCCGGCGCCACCTTCCAGCTCTGGCGCGAGACCAACGGCATCCCCGGCCTGCAGACCACCGGCGTCAACCCGGACACCGCCGTCGGCTCCCCCTGCACCACCCCCGCCAACGGCGTCTGCACCGCCGACGGCCTCCCCCTCGGCACCTACTACTGGCAGGAGACCGCCGCACCCCCCGGCTACGACCTGCCCGAACTCAACGTCTCCACCGTCATCCTGAACACCGACGGCCAGGACGTCCCGGTCACCGTCGCCGACACCCCGACCACGGCCCCGACCGGCTCCACCACGGTCACCAAGACCGACTCCGCCACCTCGCAGCCGCTGGCCGGCGCCACCTTCCAGCTCTGGCGCGAGACCAACGGCATCCCCGGTCTGCAGACCACCGGGGCCAACCCGGACACCGCCGTCGGCTCCCCCTGCACCACCCCCGCCAACGGCGTCTGCACCGCCGACGGCCTCCCCCTCGGCACCTACTACTGGCAGGAGACGGCCGCGCCCCCCGGCTACGACCTGCCGCAGCCCGCGGTGAGCACCGTCGTCCTCGACACCGGCGGGCAGAGCATCCCGGTCACCGTCAAGGACACCAAGCTCAGCACGGAGACCGGGTCCACCACCGTCACCAAGGTCGACGCCGACACCGGCCGTCCGCTGGCCGGCGCCACCTTCCAGCTCTGGCGCGAGACCAACGGCATCCCCGGCTTGCAGACCACCGGGGCCAACCCGGACACCGCCGTCGGCTCCCCCTGCACCACCCCCGCCAACGGCGTGTGCAGCGCGAACAACCTCCCCCTCGGCACCTACTACTGGCAGGAGACCGCCGCGCCCGACGGCTACGACCTGCCGCAATCCGCCGTGTCCACGGTCGAGTTGACGAAGGACTGCCCGTTCGTGGAGATCACGGTCCAGGACAGCCCGACGTGCCCCCCGGAGCCGTGCCCGCCCGACCCCTGCCCGCCGGACCCGTGCGACCCGGAGCACCCCGAGCCTCAACCGCATCCACATCCGTATCCACATCCGCACGGCACGTAGCCGCCCGCGCCACAGCCGCATGAGTGCCCGAACCCGGCCGGAGGAGCCCCGCTGTGGCTCCTCCGGCCGCGTGCCGACCGGCCTCGGTCACGGACCGGGCCCCGCCGACGGTGCGGACGGGCTTCTGCGGACCCGGCGCGGTGGCAGCGGCACGAAGCCGCTGGTCCGGGCGGCGTAGTCGGCCCAGCCGGGTCGCTGAGCTCCCAACTGCCGCTCCAGCATGGGCTTTCCGCTACCGAACGCGAGCAGCCAGGTCATCAGGAGCGGGCTCGGGACGAAGGCCCAGCCGACGGGGGTGTCCGCGGCGAGCAGGAACAGCCCCCACCACACGCAGGCGTCGCCGAAGTAGTTGGGGTGACGGGTGTAGCGCCAGAGGCCGCGGTCCATGACCCGGCCCCGGTTGGCCGGGTCGGCCTTGAACCGGGCGAGCTGACGGTCCCCCACGGCCTCGAAGAAGAGGCCGACCGCCCACAGTGCGGTGCCCGTCCAGGCGAGCGCACCGAGCGGGTGCGGAACGTACTGGGCGGCCTGGACGGGGAGGGAGACGAACCAGACGAGGGCCGCCTGGAGCAGGTAGACGATCCGCAGCGCGTACCGGGTGCGGGGCGGGCCCTCGGGGGCTCGGGCGAGCATGCGGGCGTAGCGCGGGTCCTCGGGCGCGCCCCGGGCGCGCCACCAGATGTGCGCGGACAGCCGCAGGCCCCAGACCGTGACGAGCACCGTGGCCAGCAGCCGGCGTCCCGGGTCCCCGGAGCCGTCGGAGAGCGCGTAGCCGGTCAGTGCCACGGCGGTGAACGCCAGTCCCCAGGCGACGTCCACGCCGCGGTGGCGCCCGGTGCGCACCCCGACGGCGAAGGCGGCGAGCAGGACGGCGAGGGCGACGGCGGCGGTGACCGCGAGGTTGACGGCGAAGGCAGTGGCGTTCACGGCCGCGCCCCGGATCCGCCGGGCCGGACGGCGGGCGTGCGGAGCGGGCCCGCCGCGCTCATGCCGTCACCTCCTCACGGGTCAGCACCACCTGCCGGACGTCCAGGTAGCCGGTGCGGAAGCCCGCCTCCGAGTAGGCGAGGTACAGCTCCCACGTGCGCCGGAACACCTCGTCGAACCCGAGGGCCGCGACCTGCTCCGACCGCTCGGTGAAGCGTTCGCGCCACAGGCGCAGCGTCTCCGCGTAGTGCGGCCCGTAGGAGTCGACACCGGTGACGCGCAGGCCGGTGCGGTGGGCGGCGGTCTCGGTGATCGCCTGCAGGGAGGGGATGAGGCCGCCGGGGAAGACGTACTTGAGGATCCAGGTGTAGGTGCGGCTGGCGGCGAGCATCCGGTCGTGGGGCATGGTGATCGCCTGCAGGGCGACCCGGCCGCCCGGGGCCAGGACCCGGTCCAGGGTGGCGAAGTACTCCGGCCAGAACGGCCGTCCGACGGCCTCGATCATCTCCACGCTGACCACGGCGTCGTACGTGCCTTCGGCGGCCCGGTAGTCGCACAGCCGGACCTCGGCCCGGCCGTCCTGCCCCGCGTCGGCGATCCGGCGGCGGGCGAGGAGGAGTTGCTCCTCGGAGAGGGTGAGGCTGACCACGCGGGCCCCGCGGGCGGCGGCGCGCACGGCGAGTTCGCCCCAGCCGGTGCCGATCTCCAGCAGCCGGGTCCCGGTGCCGACGCCGGCCAGGTCGAGCAGGCGGTCGATCTTGCGGTGCTGGGCGGCGGGCAGGTCCTCCCGGGTCGCGGCGGGCAGCGGGCCGGGAGCGGCCGGGAAGAGTGCCGAGGAGTAGGTCATCGTCGGGTCGAGGAACAGGGCGAACAGGTCGTTGGACAGGTCGTAGTGGCGGCGGATGTTGTGCCGCGCGTTCGTGGTGGTGGCGAGTTCCTCGGCCGGCGGACGCTTGACGCAGAGCCGGCGCAGCCACTGCGTCCCGGTCGGCACCAGTGTCTCGGGGGCGGCAGCCAGCCGGGTGAGCAGCGCGACCAGGTCGGGGCTGTCCCAGTCGCCGGCCTGGTAGGCCTCGCCGAATCCGATCAGGCCGCTCTCGCCGACCCGGTGCAGGAAGTCCTCGGGGCGGTGCAGCCGCAGGACCGGCGCTCCGGCCGGGGCGCGCCGTAGGGTCCGGCCGTCGGGGAGTTCGACGCGCACGCCGCGCTGTGCCGCCACCCGGTGCAGCAGCCGCCCGGCCACGGCGGCGCGCAGCGGTGCGTGCGGCACCCGGGCGACGTCCGGCCAGCGGGCGGGGTCGACGACGGGCACCGGCCGTGCCGCCGGGGGGACCGTGGTGGTCATGGGGTGGGCACCTCTTCCGTGGGCGTGGGCGTGGGCGGGGGCGGGGCATTGTCGGCACGCCGGGGCGGACGGTCGGGCGAACCCTGGCGGTCGGGCGGGCGCGGGTGGACGGGCGAACCCTGGCGGTCGGGCGGGCGCGGGTGGACGGGCAGGCCGCTGAGCCACAGCCGGATCCCCCGGTAGCGGATGTGCAGGCTGACGGCCCAGGTCGCGAACGGGTGGGTCAGCGCGGCGCGCAGCAGAGCGGCGGGGCCGGCCGGTCGCGCGGTGCCGTGGACGGTGGCGGTGAAGGCGCGGCCGCCGTCGCGTTCCAGGTGGACGGTCAGGCGCAGGCGCTCGCCCGGCTCGGGCAGCACCATCCGGTAGTGGCCGTCGACGGGGAAGAACGGCGAGACGGGGAAGTCCTTGGGGGTCTCGCCCTGCCCTTCGGGGTCGGGCGGCAGCAGGTAGCGGTGCCGTCCGCCGTACGTGTTGTGGACCTCGGCGACCGTGCACAGCGGGCGACCGGCGCCGTCGCGGCACCAGTACACGGTCAGCGGGTTGAACACGTACCCCAGCGAGCGGGCCTGGGTCAGCATCAGCACCCGGCCGTCGCCGAGCCGGACGTCGTGCCCGGCGAGGTAGCGCTCCAGCTCCTGACGGATCGTCAATTCCTCGCCGGAGGGCTCCAGTGCGTGGTCCTGCGGCCGGAACCTGGCCAGTGGCCGCAGCGGCCGGGGCACCGGCGGGAGGTGGTCGAGGTCCACCAGCCACAGGCAGCCGCGGTGCCGGAAGGCGGGACGTCGGGGTGCGGTGCGCACATGGGTGGTGGTGGTGTCGTAGAGGACCGCGCCCCACGGGCCCGGGAGGGTGGTCACGGTGCGCCCACCCCCAGCAGGGACCGTGCGGCCTCGATGCCGGAGCGGCAGCCGTCCTCGTGGAACCCCCAGCCGTGGTAGGCGCCGGCGAACGCCGTTCGCGTGGTGGTGAGTTCGGGCAGTCGGCGCTGCGCGGCGACCGTGTGCGCGGTGTAGATCGGGTGCTCGTACACGGTCCGCGAGACGACCAGGTCCTCGGGGACCGGGCGCTGCCGGTCCTCGTTGAGGGTGACCAGGTAGTCCTCGGCGGTGTCCAGGCGCAGCAGCCGGTTGAGGTGGTAGCTGACCCGCACCCGGTCCGAGGGCGCGTCGCAGTGGGGCATCCGGTAGTTCCAGGAACCGCGGGCCCACCGCGCGGCGGGCAGGACGGAGGGATCGCGGTGCAGCACGGTCGGGTTTCGCGAGTAGGCGAACGCGCCGAGCACCTCCAGTTCGGCGTCGGTCGGGTCGACGAGCAGCTGCAGTGCCTGGTCGGCGTGGGTGGCGATCACCACGGCGTCGGCCACGGTGCGGCGGCCGTCCCCGGAGATCACGGTGACGCCGTCCGGGTGGCGGCGCACCGCCCGCACGGGGGCGGACCGGTGGACGGCGGTGAGCCGCTCGGCGATCTTCTCGACGTACGTGCGCGAGCCGCCGACGACGGTGCGCCAGGTCGGCGAGCCGGTCACGGAGAGCATGCCGTGGTTGTCGAGGAACGCGAACAGGTAGCGCGCCGGGTAGTCGCCCGCCAGATCGGGGGCGCAGGACCACACGGCGGCGACCACCGGGGTCACGAAGTGGCTGACGAAGTACGGCGAGAAACCCTCGGCTGCGAGGAAGTCGCGCAAGCTGGGGTCACCCGCCGCCGGGGCGGCGAGGAGGCGGCGGGCGGCCCGGTGGAAGCGGGGCACCTCGGCGAGCATCCGCAGGTACCGGCCGCGCGCCAGGGCGTCGGGCTTGGCGAACAGACCGGCCGGCCCACGGGCGCCCGCGTACTCCAGACCGCACCCGTCGCACCGCACCGACAGGCTCATCTCGCTGTCCCGGGTGCGGACGCCGAGTTCCTCGAACAGCCGGACCAGGTGCGGGTAGGTCCGCTCGTTGTGGACCAGGAACCCGGTGTCCAGGGCCAGGGCCCGGCCGTCCGACCCGGTGGCCTCCTGGGTGTGGGCGTGGCCGCCGAGCCGGGCGTCCGCCTCGAACAGCTCGACCTCCGTCCCCGCCCGGGACAGCTCGTACGCCGCGGTGAGACCGGCCACGCCGGAGCCCACGACCGCGACCCTGCGCACCCGCGCACCGCCGCCGGCGGCGGACGGGACGACCTGCGTGGTGGAGACGGTGCCGGACATCGTCACAGGAGCCCTCCTGACGGGGCCGCACCCGCGGCCCGTTCTGTCGTTGCACCGAAGGTTCGGAACCGCCAGGGCTACGGATTGGCCCGACCTCCGGCCGGCACCGGCCGGCACCGGCGGGGCTCCCCGGGGCGGTGGCCCCGTCCCTCACCGTGCCGCCCTCGCCGCCCTCGCCGCTCGGCCGGCGCCGGGGCCCGCTGCCGCGACCGTCCTCGCAGCGCTCGGTCCGGCGGGGGCGGACGGCCGGGCGGGGCCGGACGATCGGGCAGGGCCGGACGATCGGGCAGGGGCGGACGGTCCGACGGGGCCGGACGATCGGGCAGGGGCGGACGCGAACGCGGTTCGGAGCCGGCCCAGGCCGTCCCGGATCCGCGTCTTGACCGTGCCGAGCGGAAGGTCCAGCAGGTGCGCGATCTCCCGCTGTGAGTAGCCGCCGTAGTAGGCCAGCACCACGGCCTCGCGCTGTGCTCCGCTCAGGTCAGCGAGTGCGGACCGCACCCGCAGGCGGTCCAGCGAGCGGACCGCCTGCTCGTCCGGCGGATCGGACCCCACCGCCTCCGGGAGGGCGGTCCGCTGCTCCCGGTCGGCGGCCGCCCGGGCGGAGCGCACGCGGTCCACGGCGCGGTGGTGGGCGATGGTCAGCACCCAGGTGGTCACCGTTCCGCGCTCGGGCCGGTAGGCCGCGGCGGTGCGCCACACCTCCAGCAGGACCTCCTGCGCCACCTCCTCCGCGTGGACCGGGCTGCGCAGGATCCGGAGCGCGACCCCGTACACGGGCCCGGCCACCGCGCGGTACAGCAGCTCGAACGCCGTGTCGTCGCCCCTCGCCGAGCGGGCCAGGAGGGCACGCAGGTCGTCGGCCGCCGCCCCGGGCCGCCCGGAGGCGTCGGCAGCACGACGAGTCCGTGCCGGTGTTCGCGAAGCCACAGACCCACCGTGCGACGTCCGACCCGAGGGGCCCACTCGCGGCGTTTGTGCACCGTTTCCCTCGCAGGCGACGTCGGGCCGCAGGCCGGTCCCCGCAACGGATCGCGAACCCGGGCCGCGCAGCGGATCGCACGCCGGTCCCCGCAGCGGCGCGCGCGCCGGGCCGCGCCGAACCCGGCGGCGGGCCGTGTCCCGGGCCGCGCGCCGCGCGCCCGATCCGTACGGTCACCGCCGCGAGCCCGCCAGATCCGCCGACACCTCCCGGGCCGCCCGCGCACCCGAGGCCAGCGCTCCCTGCACCGCGGCCGTCGCCCGGTGGTCCCCGCACACGTACCGGCCCGGCGCGAACCGCGTACTGCGGCTGAGCGGCAGCGGCGCCGGCCCGGCCGGCAGCGCCTCGGCGATCCGGTAGTCGGCCAGCGGGCGCCACGCCGAGGAGTCCACGCCGTACAGCTCACCGGCCCGGCGCCGGGCCGCCCGCTCGTCCGCCTCCGCACCCAGCACCGAGGTCGACACCAGTGCCCGGCCGTCCGGCGCGCAGCCCGGTACGACCTCCGACAGCACCACCGTGTTCAGCACCCGCCGCTGCGCGTCCACCACGAGCACCGGCTCGCGCAGCGGGCTGACCGACGCCACGTGGTAGAAGGTCGTCACCGCCCGCGCCGTCGGCACCTCCAGGCCGGGCAGCAACCGGGCCGCCGCCGCCATCCCGGTGGCCACCACCACGGCGCGCCCGCGCAGCACAGCGCCGTCGGCGAGCACCACCCCGTCGGCCGTCAGCCGTTCCACCGGCGCCCGGCACACCAGCCGCCCCTCCGGCAACCGCGCGGCCAGCTGCCGCGGCACCGCCCCGATCCCCTCCCCCGGCAGACACAGACTCCCGCGCACCATGCTGCGCCACACCAGGTGGAACATCCGGCTCGACGTCTCCAGCCCGTCCTCCAGGAACACCCCGGCCAGGAACGGGCGCAGCACGCCGTCGACGGTGCGCCGCGACACGCCGGCCCGCCGCAGCGCCCGTTCGGTGGTCGTCTCCGGCGCCCGTTTGAGCACGGCGGCGGGCAGCGCCGCGTCGCACAGCCCCAGCAGACCGACGGTCGCCAGGTCGCGCAGCGGCAGCGGCCCGTCGGGCAGCAGGCCCAGCGCCTGGGCCGGGCGACGGGTCGGGTCCAGCAGCCGGCGGGAGCGCCGCCCGTCGGCGAGCAGGAAGCCGGGCGTGAACGGGCGCAGTCGCAGCGCGCCGAGATCCACCCGGCGTCTGACCTGCGGATAGGAGGTGTTGAACACCTGGAAGCCGCGGTCGAGGCGGAACCCCTCCACCACGTCGGTGCGCATCCGCCCGCCCACGTCGTCGGAGGCCTCCAGGACCAGCACCTCCCGGCCCGCCGCGGTGAGGTCCAGCGCGCAGGCCAGCCCGGCCGGCCCCGCCCCCACCACGATCACCTCCACTGCCGTCTGCCGTGACATCGCGGCCTCCTCGTTCGGCTCGGCGCCGGTCCCGGCCCGGGTGGTCGTCCCGGACCGGCCACGTGCGATTCGGAGACCGGCGGTGGAACGGATTGGATCCGGGGCGGGCCGACTGCCGGCCGGCCCGCCGGGCGCAGCACCCTGGGCGGCGACAGCGGCGGCCGCGCATCGCGGTATCCGCGGACGCATCCACGGGCGCATCCACGGACGCGTCCGCGACGAAGAAGGGGCGTGACGGCCCGCGCCCTCGGCGGGCCGCAGCCGAGAGGAGTCCCGATGATCAACGTGGAACGCGCCATGGTGGTCGACCGGCCGGCCGAGGAGGTCCTGCGCTACCTGGCGGACTTCGGGAACACGCCCGGGTGGGACCCGGGCACCGAGAGCTGCGTCCGCCTGGACACCGGGCCGGTGGCCGAAGGGGCGCAGTGGCGCAACACCTCGCGCTTCAGGGGGCGGCGCACCGAACTCGTCTACCGCTTGGAGCAGTACCGGCCCGACCGGCTGGTGTTCGTCGGGCACAACCGCACCGTCCGGGCCACCGACGACATCACGGTCCGCGCCTCCCGGGGACGCACGCTCCTGGTCTACCGCGCCTCGCTGCGGTTCAACGGCCTCGCGCGCCTCGCCGCGCCCCTCCTCCGGGCCGAGTTCGAACGCCTCGCGGACGCGGTCGCGGATCGGCTGCCCCGGGTGCTGGCGGAGCGGTGACCGACGGACGGTGGCATGCCTCCGCGGCAGGCGGGGCTTGTGAGGTACGCGAGGCCTTGCGAGGTACGCGGGGCTTTGCGAGGTACGCGGGGCGTCCGGGGCCTGCGGGGCTTGCCGGAGCGATGCGTGCCGTGACCGAATCCGGCCCACCCGCAAGGGAGTTGCCGTCTGGCCACGGGGGCGACGGGCTGCCAGGCTCTCAGGCCTACCACTCCGGGCACTGAGGAGGAATCGCACGGTGGGTCCACGGCAGACGCTCTCCCGCCGGTCGACGGCCGCCGCCCTGCCGCCGGGCGGCGCGGCCCCGGCCCGCGCCCCGACCCGCGCCCCGACCCGCGCCCTGGCCGGCGCCCCGACCGCACAGCCGGCCGAACCGGCGCGGCGTCCGCAGGCGGCACCGCGGCCACCTCGGCGTGCACGGCCGGCACCGCCGCCGGTCCCGGTACCACCTCGACCGCCTCCGATCGGCTGACCGGTGGACTTTGCCGCCACACACCGTCAGCGCGCCAGCGGCTACCGAGAAGTACGCCGCCCGGGTTCCTACGATCCGCCCCATGAGCAGCCGGTCCGCACCAGCCTGCGACGGGTCTGCCGAACCCCAGAGACGACGGGACGCACACATGAGACGAACGATCCGCGGCCGCCTGCTGGCCTGGGCCGCCGCCGGCGCGACACTGGCCGCCGTGGCGGGCGCGACCGCCGCGCCCCCGGCGGCGGCGCACGACGACGACCTCGGGCCCGCCATCGAGGCGATCATGCACAAGCCCGGTTACGAGCACGCGCAGTGGGGCGTGCTGGAGACCGATCCGGCGACCGGCCAGGTGTTCCACTCCCGGTACGCGAACCAGTTCTTCGTCCCCGGCTCGACCGCGAAGCTCGTCACCATCTCGGGCGCCTGGCACGCGCTGGGCCCCGACCACCGCTTCTCGACCCCGGTCTTCGCCACCGGCTCGCGCACCGGCTCAACCCTCACCGGCAACCTGGCGATGGTCGCCCAGGGCGACCTCACGATGGGCGGCCGGACCAGGCCCGACGGGACGGTCGACTACACCTCGATCGACCACACCAGCGCCAACGACCTGCCCGGCGCGACCCTCACCCCCGAGAACCCGCTCGCCGGCCTGGACATGATCGCCCACCAGGTGCGGGCCACGGGGATCACGCGCGTCAACGGTGACGTCGTGGTGGACCCGCGGCTGTTCGCGCCCCCGGCGCTGGACCCACAGCCGACCCCGCTCATCATCAACGACAACGTGATCGACCTGCTGACCACCCCCAGCGCCCCCGGCGAGACCGCGCAGCTCATGTGGCGCCCGCAGGTCGCGCCCTACCAGGTCACCTCCACCGTGCAGACGGTGGCGGCGGGCGGCACCACGGACATCCGGGTCTCGGCCTCCCCCGACGGCACACGGATCACGCTGAGCGGCACCATCGCCGCCGACGCGCAGCCCGTGCTGCGCATCTCGAACGTCCAGGACCCGAACGCCTTCGGCCGCACCGCGCTGATCGAGGCGCTGGCGCGCGCGGGCGTGACCGTCTCCGCCGACCCCACCGGCCCGAACCCGGACGGCAAGCTACCGGCCTCGTACGACGGCGACCCGCAGGTGGCCGCGTACGTCTCCCCGCCGTACAGCCAGTACGCCAAGCTGATCCTGAAGGTCAGCCACAACCTCGGCGCCAACCTGGCCCTGTGCAACATGGCCGTGACGCGCGGGAGCAAGGACTGCTTCGACGGTTTCGGCGTCGAGCGCGACTTCCTCACCGACGTGGCGCACGTCGACCCGACCCAGTTCCAGCTCGCCGACGGACGCGGCGGCGTCTTCCAGGACCGCGCCACGCCCATCGGCCTCGACCAGGTGCTCGCCTACTGGCTGCGCACCCCCGACGCGGACGCCTTCCGCCACGCCCTGCCGATCCTCGGCGTGGACGGCTCGCTGGCGATCTCCTGCACCACCGACTGCCCGGCCCGGGGCAAGGTCTTCGCCAAGCCGGGGACCATCGTCGGCGCGGACGACCTCAACCAGCGGATCGCGTACAACGCCCAGGACCTGGCCGGCTACCTGGAGACGGACGACGGCTGTCTGCACCTGTTCTTCATCGGCGTGAACGGTGCCTCGGCCACCGACATCAACGACGTCATCCGCATCTTCGACGACGTCAGCCAGATCGCCGCGCTGCTCCAGGAGCAGGCTTCGGCCGGGCACCGCGCCCCGGAGCACGGGGCCGCCTCCTGATCCTGGGGGTCACGGCGTCCGGGAGGCGCGCGGTCGGCATCGAC